>DATMYN010000417.1:0-5515 GCA_035560875.1 Longilinea sp.
ACTCTCAGCCGGCGTTTGCCCGGCTTGCGGTTCTTGTGGGATGGAAGAGGCCTCTGGGACCTCGGTGTGCATCCAGGCAGGTACACCCTCTACGGGTTCCGTGCTCGCAGGTGGCTCGGATTGGAGGAATAGGGGAATTTCGTTCGACCCTTCAACTGGTTTTACCGGTTCCGCCTTCAGCCAATCCGGCAGATCATCAGAGGCTTCAGAACTGAAAGGAGTATCAGATTGTAAAGGGGAAGAGACTTCTTGAGCCGGTTCGGCAGGTGCAGACGTTTCAGCCTTCATCCAGTCCGGAATATCATCGCCAGGTTCAACACTGGCAGCAGGCTCGGATTGCAGGAAGGAAGGGGTCTCTTGAACCGGTTCGGCGGGTGCAGGTGTTTCGGCCTTCATCCAGTCCGGAACATCATCGCCAGGTTCAACACTGGCAACAGGCTCGGATTGCAGGAAGGAAGGGGTCTCTTGAGCCGGTTCGGTAGGTGCAGGTGTTTCGGCCTTCATCCAGTCCGGAATTTCCTCATCAGGTTCAACACCGGGAGTAGATTCTGGCTGCAGGAAGGATGGGACTTCTCGAGCAGGTTCGGGTGTTTTTGGTGCTTCAGGCTGCATCCAGGAGGGAACTTCTTCCTCCTCGCTGGAGACGGAGGGAGAGGAACTGGAACTGTCGGAGCTGATCTTTTTCAACCAATCGGTTTCTTCCCCAACATCCTCGCCGGCCATTCTGGAAATTTTTTCTTCTGCATTTTTCCGTTCGCGCAGCCGTGCCAGCCATTCCGGCTGGTTTTCCGGATTTTCCGAATCACCAAGACCATCTAAAGAGTTATCATCAGCACGACCGGGCACTTCGCCTTTGTCGCGCATTGTTTTAAGCCAATCAGGGGTATCTTCTGCCCGTAAAGCGCCGGAATTTCGGCGGGCAGGCGGAGCAGTATCCAGGCGTGCCTGACAGAACCAGCAAAATGTTGATTCAGCCGGATTTTCTTTACCACATGATGGACAAATTACTTCAGCCATAAGTTCAACCTGTATAAGGCCGGTCTGCTCCAAGCAGAACACGTAAACCGGTGGTGATACCACCTAAGGAGATGCCTAATAGGATACCGCGCCCACCAGCCAGGGGAAGCTGCTGTAATGCCGCCAGCATCGTTTTAAGTATCGGAATATCTTGACTGATCGATAAAAACCCACTGGCAACGATCAAGAACACCACTACGCTGATCAAAAAGATGATCCCCACAATCCCTTTACGGCGTTGGAGCAAACGCAGGCAGGCATACGCCAGGCTCACGGCTAAGACGCCCATCAAACTGGCTTCTACCGGTACCTGTATATGCGTGACAACATTTTGGATCTGGGGATTTGTAGGGCCAAGCACCAACCCGGCTGCCAGGGTGATTACAAAAGCGATCAAAAGAACAATGCTGTATATTCCGCCTTTGCTTTGAGACTGCAGTTTACGGATATGGGTCATAACGAGATTGAGGATGGCAACCAATGTGGCCACACCGGCTAATATCACCGCCCAGCCAAGTAATGTAACCCGCAGATCGCTAAGGAAGGGGAGGGGTAGGAAATAGCCGATCAAAATGATCACACCCACGCCAATGGCGGTAATGGTCGCAAGCGGCGATTTCATAGGAACCCCAAGAATTTCAGAATGGCTCCCCCAATGAGAACTAAAATGATTACCCATCGCAGTAGATCCTGCACCTGCAGGCTGGCTTGATGGTAATTGCCCGTTTGTAAATAAGCCGGTAAGGCGAATAATTCCTCTCCGATCAGGGGGTCGGGCGATGTCGCGTACAAGACCGCCTGAGCAGGGAGCGAATCGCTGGCGACAACTGTCGTGGAACTGGTTCGGTCAGCGGCATCGGTTAGCAGCGCCACTTCAGGACCGAAATTGCCGACCATCAGGTTGGCGGACACATTCTCGTCATAGATGACAGGTAAAGCACCGGCGATATAAGACATGGGGGTTGCACCGGCAAGACGACCCTGATCAGAGTCATATTGTTCGGCCGCATTGGCTGAACGATAAACCGATTTAAGCGTGTCCTGGCTGAGAATGGCGATGCTGCCATCGCCGCTGGTGGCAACTGGAGGTTGGTCACTCATTAAGCTGATCTGAGTCACGCGCTCCAATGTGGAAAGTCCAACCAATGCCGATGCGCTGGTTGGACTGAGTAGACTGGATTTTCCAAGAGAGACATGGATGCGGGTACCTTGCTCAACGGCCAAACCCACAGCCCGTTTCAACCGGGCGGCAGAGTTGATTGGCCGAAAAAGCACTTTGTGTGTTTTATCTCTTTTCGGTAGAGCGTATACAAACAGGGCTCCCCCAGCCAAGAAAACAAGCAGCCCACCCAGTAAGAGTGTCAATGATGTCAACCGAGTTCCTCCCGGCGAAGAAGGGCTGTGAATGCGTTTGTTTGTTCTTTATCTTCCAAGATCGCAGCCATGGCTTCCCATTTCTCTTTTTGATTAGAAAGCAAAGGCCCACCGGCATACACCACCTGCGCTAAAATGGATGTCAATGGACCGAGGGCATCCAGGAGGATTGCGGCGGGTTGAGATAATCCCCAACGCTGCAAGTTATGTACCCAAGAATCCCAAAAGATTCGTCCATTTTCCATAAAGTTAGTATAGCACAAAATATCCAATGCTATACGCTGTACGGCGGCTTAGCCCATTTCACCCGTACCAGCGGTATCGATATGAATAGTATATCGTACGGGTGGGGGTAGGCAAATTACAACCGCCACAACCGGCTGCCTACACCCCGCTGCCAGTATTCTGTCATCTCGTTGCGCATAGCCTCTAAGTTTGGCCAAAACGAACTGATCTGAGAGCCATAACAGGCGATTCCGTTTTGCCAGGCGGTTAACCCTGCCGGGCTGACTTGCTGGTGGAAACGGTTGGCTGCGCCACGGATCCAGGGACGCAGTGGGATGTTATAGCGGTTGATATACGGAAAATCGGCGTAATACCACAGCGGAACGCCTAAGAAACCAGCCGTTGCCCGGCACAGCCGGTGGTCCACATGCCCGCCCATGCTCAACGGGCTTACCCATACCGATCTTTGCGGGTAAAGCTCTAGCAGCTCTTGTGAAAGCTTTTTGGCAAGCGTCAATTCCGGGGAAGGCAATTCTTGAAAGATGTCTTTTTCTTCCTTAACCAGGGGCGTGCCATCGGGTAGAGAGCGGTAGATGGCGTCTGGGTTGGATAGGTGGTGGTAGGCCGCGCCAACCGCCTGGCAGGCGGCTGTATCTTCACGCCGGCGGATCGAGACCGCATCCGCACCGGTGCCCCATTCTGCGTGCAATTTCTTGGCAAAATCCGATAACGCTCCAGACGGGGCATCCCCGGCGCACAGGGTACAAATCTCAACCTGCCGGCCGGATTGGACAAGTTCCCAGACCAAACCGCCGCAGGAAAGTACCACATCGTCAAAGTGGGAAGAAAGGAATATCCAGCGCATCCCATAGTTTTACCATAGACCGAAAGCATATGCTACAATTATTGCAGAAGATTTCTTGGGAGGATCCTATGGGCTTATTTGATCTCTTTAATGCACCTCCATGCCAGCCTGCTGACCGCGACGAGGTGAAAAAACTTTACGATGAATTATTGCGCATCGGTATAAAAGAAGATTTCCTTTCAGAAATCCCCGGTGGGTCTTATAACGGCCAGTGCCGCCATTTACGCGCCCGCATGATCGGCCGCCGGTTCCACGAGATGGGTGGATTGGAATTGATGCGTTGGGCGCATGAAAAGGTCCGCAGGAAAAACAAGACCATCGCGGAACACCTTGAATATGCCTGGGATGAAGTCGGTAATTGGAAAGCCTAATTAAAAAATCAAAAAAAGACAACTGGTATTTACCGGTTGTCTTTTTATATCTCTTTGACGAATGGAAAATTAGTGCCCACCCGCTAACGCCATCAAAGCCCCGGTGATGATCCCTAACTGTCCGAGGAGGTAGGTGGACATTACGATCACCCGGCTGCCGCGGAACGGCTTCTGAAAGGTTTCGCGTGCCAGGGTGGAGTCACTGATAAAGAATAAGGTTGCCCCAATCGCGCTGAGAGCGGCGGGCAGAATATCCCAGCCCGGGCGGAAGAAATTGATCCAAGCCGAGAAAAGCATGAAGCTGATAATGAATCCATAGGCGGTTACGGGGCCGACCATGCGTTGTGTATATGGGCTGCGCCGCATGGTATCGGCTAAGGGGTGGAAATCCATATAGGCGATAACCGCCACGACCAGCAAGATCAGCACCCACCACATGCTGGATAAATTCGGCCATACCAGATTGAAACCGATGATGTAACAAACATGAGCGCTCAGAAAGGCGACCAGCCCGTAGATAAAGTACCGTTTGGGAAACAGCAGGATGATATCCCCAGCCAGCGATAGGAATAAAGCCAGGCCAAACCAGATCAGGTATCCGCCCCAACCGGCGATCTGGAAATACCAGATGATCAGAGCGATCATTGGAGCCGGTTTAGTGATCCAGCGCAGATCCCTCAGCCCTTTAGCCACCACGAACCATTCAACCGGCATTAACACGCAGGCCAGGTAAAACCAAAAAGTAAACATACTGGCTCCCTATTTTTGTTGGATATACCCGAACCGCTTTAACGCATTAGGATCATTGCGCCAATTCTCACTGACTTTAACCCGCAGTTCCAAATAAACCTTATGTCCGACCAATTCTTCGATCTGCTGGCGCGCATACGCCCCGATCTTTTTGATCATGTCGCCGGCTTTACCGATGACGATCCCTTTTTGGGATTCGCGTTCCACAAAGAGGGTGGCAGCGATGTAAGACATGTCTTCGCTGCGGTCTTTATATTCATCGATGCGTACCGCCATCGCATGCGGAATTTCTTCGTCAAGCATCATCAGGGCAGATTCTCGGATGAGGTCCACCGCGATGTCACGTTCGTATAGATCGGTGATCTGTTCTTCGTCGTAATATGCTTCCCCTTCCGGAAGCATGGAGAATAATTCGGCAAGTAAGTCGTCCCGCCCGGCGCCGCGCAAGGCTGAAAGCGAACGCATAATGGCATTGGGGAGGAGATCTTGATATTCTTTCAACCGGGCGGTTTGATCTTTGGAAGAGATCACATCGATCTTGTTTACGCACAACAAAGTCGGAGGGAGATTATGAATGCTCACCAAACGGCTGGCGATCAACCAATCTTCTTCCGTGGGGTGGTCGGTGCCATCTACCAACCAGAGGAGCACGTCCGCATCCAGAACGGCATCGTAGGCGTCCGAATTCATGAATTCGCCTAATTTTGATATGGGTTTATGAATACCGGGAGTATCGATAAAAATGATCTGCCCGTCAGGTTCGGTGAGGATACCCAACTGCTTGCGGCGGGTGGTTTGAGGGCGCGGAGAAACGGCTGCGACCTTTTGTTTTAGGAAAGCGTTCATTAAGGTGCTTTTACCAACATTGGGACGGCCAATTACAGTTACAAAACCGGAATGATATGTCATAGAT
>DATMYN010000418.1:0-3006 GCA_035560875.1 Longilinea sp.
CACGTACATAGTAGCATATTTAATTGTGTAAATTAATAGGAGGGATTCATACGATTGTGATAAGTATCTTCCCCTGGAAACGCAATTCATCAGGGTGATTTTGGGTTATTTTCCTGGTTTTCGAGGGTTGGAAAGGGAAACGGATTATTTAAGGATCCATCTATGGTGTTGTTAGCCGGCTGGATCTGGTTCCCGGCTGTCTTCATCTCCATTTTCCAGCTTGACCCCCAGGTTGGCTACGGCTTGCTCTTCCACGTAGCGGCGCGGCATAGCCAAAGACGACCACCCACCCGCCTCTTGCAGCACAAAGGGATCGGTGCCGTGCCGGGCAGCCGAGGTGGCCCAAAAGTGACGGCAGTCATGGGCGGATAAATGTTCGAGCCCCAGCAGATCTCCCAGCAGTTCAACCCGCAGGCTGATGCCGCGGGTTGTCATGCTGTGCTGGCCGAACTGTTCATTTTTTAGAATGCGCCGCAGCAAGGGTTTACCCGGCTCAAGCCCGCCGCAGGCGGCGTAGGCATGCAAGGCTGCGAGCGTATCTTGGGTAAGGCGGTGGGTTTGTTCTTTGGCTACCTTGGGGCGGTAGAAGCGCAGCGTGCCTTCCTCCAGGTCGACCTGGTCTACGCCCAACCCGGCTGCCTCACCGGCGCGCAGGCCGTGATCGAGCAGCAGGCACAGCAGCAGGCCATCCCGGCAGCCTTGGGGGGTGGGCGGTTGGTTCTTTAACGCCCTGGCTTGCTCGGGGCTGATGTGCACGGGGGTCTCTTTTTTAAGCCCCACCCGGTGCACGCTCCGCCGGCTTTCCACACGCGGCTGCTGGTGGCGCCCGTAACCCTGCACCGCCCGGATCAGCGCATATTCTTGGGCGGGCAGTGTACCGGCCTGGAAGGCCAGGCGGGAATAGGTTTTAATGGTGGAAAGACGCACGTTGACACTCGGCAGGGCATAACCTTCGCGGAGCTGCCATTTGACGAACGACTCGACCAGCCCCCAGGTAATGCCGCTCCAGGCAGCCGGTTCCTGGCTGAGCGCCCCCACCTTGACCCCCAGCGTATTGAGGAACTCCACGAACAAAGCCAGGTCTGCCACCTGCCGGCGCACGGTTTGGATGGCATGCCGCTGGCGGTAGTCCTCAAAGCGGTAGCGGGCGGCGATCTCATTGGCTGCCTGCCCGGCTTCGGCCAGGTTCTCGGGCAGCAGGGGTTGGTAGGCGCGCAGGGCGGGTTTATCGTTGGGCATGCGATGATTGTAGCACAGGCGCGCTTCATCCTTTTATGTGGATATTGTTTGTTGTCAAATTCATCACAATACAATGGTAAAATGCGGGTATTCTAAAGAGATAAAGGTTATGACTTCTACACAATTAGATTTAAAAAGAACAATTTGGCAGGCTTTACTGGTAACCGAAAAAGAGGGCGATAACCCTTGGTTCGCCCGGATATGGATCATTACCCTGTTTTTGGGGGGGATGCTGGTATGGGGAATATTCTTTAACTGGGGCAACATACCCTTCGATTTTCACGACTGGGCCGAGGTCACCGGTCCGCGCATGGGCGTGATCAATTCTGCGATCAACAGCGGGGTATTCCCTTTACATGCCAGCAGTGCATCGATCTTAAAAGGCTACTCGGACCGCTTGTTGATCATCCCGGATGTGATCCTGACACCCCAGGAATTCTTGCTGTTAATCATGCCGGTTGGCAGCTTTGTGCTGGTGGATATCTGGCTCTTATATGGGCTTGGTTTTTGGGGTTTGCTGCGGTTACGAAAAAAATTCAAACTCGGCTTGATCCCCTTTACCCTCATATTCCTCTTGTTTAATTTTAATGGGCATATCGTAGCCCATCTCAGTGTAGGGCATTTTTCTTGGGGCTCCTATTTTCTCTTGCCCTGGTTCTTTTACCTCGTTTTCCGTTTTCTGGATGGTGAATCCAATTGGAAATGGATTGCCGAGATGGCAGGGTGGATGTTCCTCATTGTCCTGCAAGGAGGATACCATCAATTTATTTGGGCTTTGATGTTCTTGGGGTTGCTCGGTATCATCCGCTGGCGGAAGATCCTCACCATGCCGGTTGTCGCGTTAGCCTCAGGTCTGTTGAGTGCCGTTCGATTGCTGCCGCCTGTTCTGGCTGTTGCTGATTTTAAAAATGCCATGTCTTTCATAGGCGGCTACCCAAGTCTAGTAGATATCATCTCTTCCTTTTTAATGAAACAAATCCCAGCCATAGCCATCCTGCCTTATCAGAATTTCAGCAGTCCGTTGGGGTATTGGGAGTTCGATGTTTACATCGGGTTCGCCGGGGCAGCTATTTTTATTCTGGGCGGAATGGCATTCTTATGGCAGGAAGCCCACCAACGCCGTTACATTGCTCTGGTATTCCCCATGGCTGTTTTGACCGTCTTATCGATCGGGAAGGTCTATTCCTTCCTTTCCAACCTGCCGATCCCCCTGCTCAGCGGGGAAAGAGTAACCTCGCGCATGTTCAGCATGGTTGTGCTGTGTGCCATGATCCTGGCGACCATCTCGATCCAAAAATGGTTGGATAAGAGCAGGTCAAAGGGGATCACGATCACCGCGGCGGTGGTGGGGGTTTGTGTAACCGTAAAACTAGGGTTTGACCTGATTCAACATGCAATAGGCTGGAAAGTAACCGCGGCCGCCAATGCCTTCTCCGTTACACCGTTCATCGTTTCCAATACGATGGTTGGTAACCATTCCGACCCACTCTACACGGCAATGATATGGATTGGCCTGTGTATCAGCCTGGCTGCAGGCGCCGGTTTGCATTTTTTGGTGCGGCGCGAGAAGCGGAAAACCAATTAGGGTAACCCTGCAATAATGGGGGGGCGGTTTCTGTTCCATCCGTGTGCATAATTTGGTGCTTGTAGGGGCGGACACGTGGGTCCGCCCTTGACCCGGGGTTTACAAGAAGATGGGGCTGGTTTCCGTTACATCCTGTGCGCATTTAGTTTTTTACCAATGAAACATTAACATTCCCCTGCTAT
>DATMYN010000419.1:0-6133 GCA_035560875.1 Longilinea sp.
ATCGTATTTTGATCAACGCATCCAAGAGCACGGTGCATCGCCGCGCGGAGCGGATTGGAATTCGGACACCTCCCAAAACGTCCGTTTTGACCAGCTCTTGAAAGTTATCGAGGGAGATGCGCCTTTCTCGTTATTGGATTACGGCTGCGGTTATGGAGCGTTATCCGATTACATGGAAACCAAAGGATATCTGGTTGATTATTATGGTTTTGATATTCTAGAGAGCGCGATCGCCGAGGCTATCAAAATCCATACAGGTCAACCAAAACGAACGTTTTTGACAGATAAAGAAACCTTGCCATTATGCGATTATGCGGTTGCCAGCGGAACCTTTAATTACCGGGGAGATCAAAGCTTTGAGAGTTGGACCGAAGTGGTGCTGAATGCCCTAACCGAAATGAACGGCGTCAGCCGAAAAGGTTTTTCCAGCAATTTTCTTACCAAATATTCGGATGCCGACCGGATGCGTCCCGACCTCTATTATGCCGATCCGCTCATGATCTTTGACCACTGTAAACGTAATTATTCCAAGAATGTTGCCCTTTTGCATGATTATCGGGTGTATGATTTCACTATCATTGTTCGAAAAGACTAACAACTCCCAGAGGGATTTCTATGCCAGATTCCATCCGAGTCGATTTTAATAAGCCCACCCTTGCCGGTAGAGAATTGGAATACATGCAGCAAGCTGTATCCGCTGCCCGTATTTCAGGTGATGGCGTGTTTACAGAAAAATGCAATAAAAGTCTTGAAGAGATAACAACAGCAAAGAAAGCGCTGATCACAACCAACTGCACCCATGCGCTTGAGATGGCTGCCCTACTGTTACATCTGCAGCCAGGGGATGAAGTGATCATACCCTCCTTTACTTTTGTTTCCACCGTGAATGCCTTTGTATTGCGCGGCGCCCGTCCCGTGTTCATTGACGTTCGGCCGGATACATTGAATTTGGATGAAACCCAGTTGGAACGATTGATCACCCCGCGCACAAAAGCTATTGTACCTGTACATTATGCAGGGGTTGGATGCGAAATGGATTCCATCGTAGCCATCGCTCAAACCCATAAAATTCCCATTGTTGAAGATAATGCCCACGGTCTGTTTGGGCGCTTTAAAGGTAAACCCTTGGGCAGCTTTGGGGTCATGGCTACCCAAAGCTTTCATGAGACGAAAAATATCACCTGCGGCGAAGGCGGCGCTTTGTTGATCAATGATGAAAGTCTGGTCGAAGAGGCTGAGATCATTCGAGAAAAGGGCACAAACCGCAGCCGTTTCTTCCGCGGCATGGTGGATAAATACACATGGGTAATGCCAGGTTCCAGCTACCTGCCCTCCGAAATCCTGGCCGCTTTCCTGTACGGGCAATTAGAGAATTACCAGACCATCCAACAGAAACGCCTGCACATTTGGAATCGATATTGGGAACTACTGCACGGCTGGATCGAAACCTACGGAGTACGATTACCGGTTGTACCGGTTGAATGCGAGCATCCGGCGCATATGTTCTACCTGCTCATGCCGGACCTGGAAACCCGCCAAAACCTGATCGTCTATTTGAAGCAACGCGGTATTTATACCGTTTTCCATTACCTACCCTTACACCTATCCGAGATGGGTAAAACATTGGGGGGTAAACCGGGGGACTGCCCGGTTACCGAGGAGATCTCCGATCAATTGGTGCGTTTACCGCTGCATACCGGCTTATCGGACAGCGACATTGATCTGGTAGTGGAAGGGATCCGCGACTTTTTACGCCAATCATAGAAATAGAGGAAAACAATGTCACCCGTAACGCGTGAAGAAGCGCTGGCTTATCACCAGCAAGGTGGAAAACCCGGTAAGATCAGCGTGATCCCCAGCAAACCGGTGGAAACGCAGCAAGACCTTAGTCTGGCTTATACGCCGGGGGTTGCCTATCCGGTTTTAGAGATCGAAAAGGATCCTTTAGCGGCTTACCAGTATACCGACCGCGGTAACCTTGTAGCCGTCATCTCCAATGGGACAGCTATCCTGGGATTGGGCGACCGGGGGGCGTTAGCCTCAAAACCGGTCATGGAAGGTAAAGCGGTACTGTTTAAGAAATTTGCCGATATCGATGTTTTTGACATCGAAGTCGATTGTAAAGACCCCGAAGAATTGATCAAAATTGTTGCCGCCATCGCTCCCACCTTTGGCGGGATCAACCTGGAAGATATCCGCTCACCGGAATGCTTTCTGATCGAACCGCGTTTGCAAGCCATGCTGGATATCCCGGTATTTCATGACGACCAGCATGGGACAGCCATCATCCTGGGAGCAGCCCTGGTCAATGCACTGGAAATTACCCACCGTAAAATGGATGAGATCAAGGTCGTTTTTTCCGGTGCGGGAGCAGCCGGTATATCCTGCGCCCGGCAGCTTCTTCGCCTGGGTGTTCCGCGCGAACATATTTGGATGACCGATATTGCCGGGCTGGTCTATAACGGCCGGCCTACAGAAATGTTCCCTGAAAAAACAGCCTTCGCCCAAGGGGATAAGCCGGCAACGCTTGCTGAAACCCTGCGCGGGGCAGATGTATTCATCGGGGTCTCTGCAGCCAATTTGGTAACGGCTGAGATGGTGAAGAGCATGCGCTCTGAAGCGATCATCTTTGCCATGGCCAATCCCGACCCGGAGATCACCTTCGACCTGGCTAAAGCGGCCTGCCCGGATGGTATCGTAGCCACCGGCCGTTCCGATTACCCCAACCAGATCAATAATGTGCTGGGCTTCCCGTTCATTTTCCGAGGGGCACTGGATGTGTTCGCGCGAGCGATCAACGATGAAATGAAGATAGCGGCATCGATGGCACTGTCGGCTCTAGCCAAAGAGGATGTGCCCGCCAGTGTGTTAAAAGCGTATAAATTGGATCATCTCTCCTTTGGAAAAGACTACATCGTTCCCAAACCACTCGACCCGCGCGTGTGTCTCTGGGAAGCGCCAGCCGTGGCCAAAGCTGCCATGCAAAGCGGTGTAGCCAGAAAAAATATCGAAATTAATGCCTATACGCAAGCACTGGCAGCGCGATTAGGCCTTTAGAATATGCTACAATAGATATATGCCATCCCTTGATCCCACATCCTGGCAAGCTGACCCACAAGAGAAAAAACGCTCTGCAATTTGGGGCATTTGGGTTCCCCTTATAGGAAGTATTGTGGTTGTCTTCGTTGCTGCCATATTTTCCATTGTGGCAGCCGCTCAAGGTTCGGCCGGTATCAACCGGTGGTCATCCATATCGATCATCTGGTTGATCCTCCCGACAGGTTTTCTATGTTTGCTCGGGTTATTGTTGATCATCGCCATGATCTACGGTATGTACAAGCTGCTCCCCATACTACCGGGATGGTTCAAAAAGGTTCAATCCTTATTATGGCGGGGTAGCGTATATATCCAACATTACGCCGATAAAGCTGCCGAACCGTTCCTACAAGGAAAACAAAAGACCAGCGCCGGCGTACAATTAATACACTCGATCCGTCGCCGGCTGCATGGGCTGTGGCATACAGATTAATTGGAGGAATGATGGAATCCTGGAAATCCAAGACCTTGATGATCGGTGCAGTTGCCGGTGCAATAACCGGGATCGTGGCTGCATTATTAGTGATCCAAAAAGCCGAGCAAGAACAAACCCAACCTAAACTCAATGCCGGCCAGGGAGTAAAAGTGGGGTTAGGTGTTTTGGGCGTCCTTAAAATGCTGGCCGAATTAGGTTCCGGAAAATAAACTTGCAATGATTTTCTTGATCTGTCCTAAAGGGACAGCACCATGTTCCAATCCCTCTCAGGGGCGCCAGAAAGTGCGCCCCTGGAGTTATGTAATGAACAAATTCCATACAGGAGAGCACAGATTTCAACATGGGCGGTGATACATTATTACGTTATCTTTTGATCGGAAACCTACAACGTGAGACGGTAATCCCCTTATCCGGGCGTCCGAAAATTGATTTCTGCGGCGGTGACCTATTATATGCTGCCGGAGGGATCGGCTTGTGGGGTGAATGCGCAGGACTGGTAGCCAGGGTTGGTGAGAATTTCAATTTAACTGATCTAAATGCTTTTCAATCAGCCGGTTTTAGTACCAAAGGCATTTCGGTCCTGCCGGAAACAATCGATCAACGAGGTTTCTATGCCTGGTCGGATGCCGAGAATTACACCCAAGATAACCCCGTGTCTGAATTTGCAAAACGCGGCTTCGAATTTCCGCACACCCTTTTAGGGTATCACCTTGAACAAGCAGCACCCAACAGCCGCTTATCGCATACCAACCTGACCATCCGCTCCTCGGATATCCCGCTGGAATATTATGACGCCACTGCGGCTCATATTGGCCCGATAGACTATATCTCCCATTCGCTACTGCCTTCTGCATTGCGGAATAATGGGGTCAGCACGGTTACGATCCAACCATGCGAAGGGTATATGAATCCCATCTTCTGGGATGAGATCCCCACCCTCTTTAAGAATATAACCGCAGTGATCGTGCCGGAAAAACGGCTGCACAACCTCTTTCAAGGCCGTTCCTCGGACACCTGGGAAATGGCCAGTGCATTGATCGGTTGGGGAAGTGAATTTGTGGTTGTTACACGTGGTCAGAGGGAAGTGTACCTGATGGATGCCGTCCACAAAGATAAATGGATCATCCCCCTGTATGGAGTTCAAGCAATCGATCCAACCGGTATGGTTGATATCTTTTGCGGTGGTTTTTTATATGGATTCCGGACAACGTATAACCCTGCGATCGCCTGTGTTTATGGATCCGTGTCAGCGTCCCTTTCACTGGAAGGAAGCCGGCCTGATTTTCTATTTACTACCCTTCCTGGTTTAGCCGCAGCCCGCTTTGAGTATCTGAAGTCGTTCATCCGCCAAATCTAACCATAGGCAATCTTCTATTGCCCTGGTATTAGTAGGTTATCAGGATTTTTTCACTTTCCTGGATAACCGCTGCTTCAAGCCAAACTTAAGGGCAAGCCAGAATACTTTCCAACCGCTCCTCTTCGCAGCTGAATCATCCGGCAGATCCTGGCTAAAACGGGAGCGCTGGATCTGATCCAAAACGATATTCACATCCGGTTCTGCTTCCGGAAGGTGAGCAGCCAGCCATTCCAAACGCTCAGCCGGTGTCTGGGTGTGCGCCAAACCGCCACCCAGCCAGCGCACCATCCAATTCAGACGGGTGTAGGCTTTTTCGGTGGGTGACATTCGCAGATAATTGATCCAATTCATCAGCCAGTCGGGAAGCCTGACCTGACGGCCAAACACTACCCGTTTAATAAAATCAAAGTATTTCAGATCCGGTTCGGTTTTTCGTACGCGTGTATACCAGAAGGTAACCCCGCCAAAGGCAACGCTGAATACTCCCAACAGATACCATAATAAGGGGTTTGTGTGCGGCTGTTCCGGCAGCAAGGCTACAAATTCCTGGGATACACCCGTTTCCATCTCGGCAAAAGCAGGCCCTTGCACGGACTGGGATACCCGCTCTTGATACGCCTGGGCTAATTCTTCCGCCGATACCTCAGTGGCCAACGCAGCCGGCCCTTCGGAAAAATCGGTTTGAGGAAGCGAAGCGGTCGGTTCAAAGATCACCCAACCAATGTTGGGGAAAAACACCTCCGGCCAGGCATGGCTGTCAAGCTGACGGACATGAAAAACCATTTGGTCCGGGGTAACAATTCCTTCTGCATAGCCCACCACCAACCTGGCCGGGATTCCTAAACTGCGCAGCATGAGCACTTCTGCCGAGGCGTAATATGTACAAAAACCATGTTGCTGCTCAAACAGGAACCACTCAATGATATCTTCATTGGCAGGGGCAGGTATGATGGTTGAGGCATAGGTGATATTAGAGCGCAAGTATTGTGTAACAGCCATTACCTGATCATAAGTGGTCTCTGCCTCAGCCGTGATCTGAGATGCAAGGTCGATCACCTGCTGGGAGAAACCGGTGGGGAGCTGCAGGTATCTTTCCAGAACCCAATCCGGATACTCACTTCCGGCAGAACGCATTTCTACGATCGATGGATTAACCAGCCAACCCACCGCTTGATAATCATCCCCGCGGTCGATCACGCGGGCAGGAATGATGGACATAACGTCCTTAATGGTCTCCGAAATGA
>DATMYN010000420.1:0-4884 GCA_035560875.1 Longilinea sp.
ACAATATTGTGTTCCTTTGGTAGCCAAGAATAAAGTAAAAGGGGTTCTGGAAATTTTCCGAAGAAAAGTAAATATACCCGATCCCGAGTGGGTCACTTTTCTAAAGATGCTCGCCAATGAAGCTGCGATTGCTTTGGATAACGCCGAATTATTTGACCAAAACATCCAAGCCGCCAAAGAGTTGGTGGAAGCATATGATGCCACCATCGAGAGTTGGTCGAAATTCATCGATCTGCGTGATAACAACCTGGAAGGTCATTCCCATCGGGTCACAGAACTTACCATGGCATTAGCCCGAAAAATGGGTTTGAAGGAAAGTGAGATCATCCATGTCCGCCGGGGAGCGCTGCTGCATGATATCGGTAAAATGGCGGTCGCCGACTCGATATTACATAAACCCGGACTGTTGGAAGAGGAAGAATGGCTGATCATGCGCAAACATCCGGTGTATGCGTATGAAATGCTCGCTCCCATTGCCTATCTAAAACCCGCATTGGAAATTCCATATTGTCACCACGAACGGTTTGACGGCAGTGGATATCCGCGCGGATTAAAAGGCACTGAAATACCCCTGGCCGCCAGCATTTTCTCCGTTATCGATGTCTGGGACGCCCTCACCTCTGATCGCCTTTACAGGCCGGCATGGTCAAAATCGGAGGCTTTGGAGTATATCCGCGAACAAAGCGGAAAGCAGTTCAACCCGGATGTGGTGAACGCATTTTTAGAAATGAAAGATATTTGGGAAGAAGACCCCCGGAAATAACCGATTTTTTTCATTAAAGCCGCAGTCCCGTTACTCGCTTTCAGGGGCTGCGTTTTTTTAAGGCCAGATCGTGCGGTACCGATCTAATAAGCGATCCATTGTAGCATTCGCCTTCTCATCCACCACCTGCCGGGCGGGATCAGCATCGTACCAACCGATCACCTCAGCTGCACCGTTAACAAAAGGCACTTCACAGATAAACCCGGGCACCAGGCGTTTGATCTTGGCATTATCAAAGATCTTCGAGTGAGCTTTATCGCCCAACAAACCGGATCCCCAATCGGGGTCGTAAGCTGCGATCAGTTCAGAGGGAATATGCACCAGCTTCGGCTCCGTACCGGCGGCATGTCCCAGGATCGTGTAGATCTGATTCCAGGTAAGCCATTCATCCGAAGTGATGTGGAATACATCCCCAATGGCTTGTGGATTGCCTAGCAGCGGTACAAAGCCGCGGGCAAAATCTGTGTGGTGGGTCATTGTCCATAAGGAGGTGCCATCACCTTCAACGATCACCTCTTTGCCTTGGCGCATACGGTCGATCACGGTATACCCATAGCGGAAGGGCAGCAACGTTTTATCATACGTATGCGAAGGGCGAACGATCGTCACCGGGAATTTTTCCTTGCGATTAGCCTGAACTAACAGGTCTTCACAGGCGATCTTATCGCGTGAGTACTGCCAAAAGGGGTTATCCAGCGGAGTTGATTCCGTGATGGGTAAACGAACGGGGGGTACTTGATAGGCGGAAGCCGAACTGATGAACACATACTGCCCGACCTGCCCTTTGAAAAGCTTAATATCGTTTTGGATGTGTTCGGGGGTGTAGGCAACCCAATCTACAACAACATCAAAATTATTTCCGTCAAGAACTTTTTTTGTCTCTTCCAGGTTGCGGATATCGGATTGCAATAACCGCGCACCCTGAGGTGCGGGGCGGTTTTGATTAATGCCGCGGTTGAGGATGGTCAGATCGACCCCGCGTTCGACAGCTAATGCCGAACAGGCTGAACTGATGATCCCGGTACCACCAATAAAGAGTACTTTCATACCTGCCTCCCGATCCGAAAAATCAACCTCGAATAAAGTAGATAATGGCTACCACCACCCCGATGGCCACCACAACCCAGCGTAATGTGACCGGTTTGATCTTTCCGGCCAGTCTGCCGCCCAGGTTCCCACCAATGAGAGCAAAAACGGCCATCACGGCAGCCACCAGCCAGTTGACATTACCGGAGAATACAAAAAAGATAGCCGCGGCGGTGTTGACTGCAAAGGAAATGGCTTGCTTAAGAGAATTTAAAACGGTTAAAGAGTCATTGAGAACCAAACCCAACACAGCTAAAACGATCACACTCAGACCGGCGCCAAAATAACCGCCATAGATGGCAGCGATACCGACCGGCAAAATAGCCCAATAAGAAATATCGGTATGTGCCGGAAGCTGGCTGGCGCGTTTGGTTAGGAATTTGCGTAGAGGATCTTGGATGGCCAATAATAGCGAAGCCATCAAGATCAAGTAAGGTACCAGGCTGCGGAATAATCTCTCGCCGGTATTCATTAAGAGGATCCCACCAATCACTCCCCCAACGATCCCGGCCGGGATATATAACCATAAGCGCCGCTTTTGCGTTTGCAGGTCTTTCCACTGTGCGATGATTCCACCCAAGTAGCCCGGGCATAAAGCGACGGTGTTGGTCACATTGGCAGCCACAGCCGGCAGCCCCATGGCGGTTAACATAGGGAAGGTGATGAGGGTGCCGCCGCCCGCCAAGGCATTGACTGCCCCGGCTGCCAAGGCAGCCAGGCCGATGAGGAGATATTGATACCAGGCTAAGTCCAAGGGATAGATCTCGCTTTCAGAATTGATACAATAAACCAAGTATACCTGAAAGATGTGAAAACAAAGTTTAGCGGCGAGTCATAGAATGACCGGCGATGAGTTTCACCTCGGGATGGTCGATGGAGAATTGCTGTAAGCGCGGCACCCAATGACCTAAAACCAGATTACTCACCCAAAGCGGGACAATATCAAATTGAGCATTGGTCGGCAGTGCGTCCGCACAATAAAACACCCATCCATCCTCTGATCGAATGGCTACCCCGCAGTGTCCGGATGTGTGGCCAAATAAAGGTATCAGATACATCTCAGGCTCAAAGTCCAATCGGATCGCATTAAAATCAAACCACTTACAATCTGGTTTTTCGTAGATCTCCCAGTGTGGATTATGTAAGAAATCCAATGGATCATAGGCTAACCGCTCCATCAACCGCCGTGAATGGAGCAGGGCCTCATACTCCCGCCGGTGGATGTGTATGACAGCTTCGGGAAAATCGGGCAAACCCCCAGCATGGTCAAAATGTAAATGGGTAACAATAATATTCTTGATGTCGCCGGTTGAATATCCGTACTGCTGAATCTGACGGCGTAACGCCTCTTGAGGTTTGTATTCTATGCCAAAATCAGCCCGAAAGAACTTCACCATATTGGATGGGGTTTCATAATCATGGATCCCCAATCCGGTATCGATCAACACAGGTCCCTTGTTCGTTTGTACTAATAAGCTCACCCCATTGACATTCCAACGCGGGAACCAGGGTTTCATGGAAGCGCAGGAGATCATTTGGATCATTTTGTGATCATTTCCTTTGAGCTGCATGAATTATTGCAGTTTTTTAAAATCGGCTTCCGTCATGTAGTAATAAGATAAGAGTTTTCCGTCCAAAATCGTGGAAAATGTCCCATACGGGGTGGGTGAATTTTGTTGAAGTTCTTGAGAAGTTTTATATTCAACAACTTTCACAGGGATGTGATATTTCTCGCCGATCTGTTCAACCTGATGGGTGGCATTTTCCATGTACGGGCATTGATCGGTTCGGATCACGCTTAATCCGGAGCCAAAACGTGCCCGGCGTTCCTCCCAATTGGTCGGAAATGACGGCAGGGGACCCGGCTTTAGTTTGTGCACCAACAGTTGGAAGGAGGGCGGTGCCTGATCCACTTCTTCAAAGCCATTACGCAGGAATGCCTTTTTATCGGCCAACCAGGGTTTATCACTGGAAACCATCACCACCCCCAACTTGTCTTGGGCGCGGGCATCCGCCACGCAAGCTTCGATCAACCGGGCGCCAAAACCCTTCCCGCGGCCTTGCCCGACCACCCATAGGCAGTGAATAACCAAATAACCGGGGGCATTGACAACGCGCCAGGCATATTCCCCGGGGATATATTCAATAAATGCTGTTATTCGCCGCCCAACCTCATTCACCATGAGGATCTTCAAGCCTTCGCGAAAACGCTGTGAAAGCCAGTCACGTTTCAGCTTCCAGCCGGGTTCCTTGCGTTTGCTCATATAGCAAAAGAAGCCGTTCTTATCCACGTTATTCTCATCGATAGGGATGATCTCAAAAGGGGTATCCATATTACCTCCTGGCTGAGCGGATCATATCAGACTTTTTTCTCGGCTGCCCGGACCACCTTGCGGATGCGGGTGATCTGCGCCGGGCTCAGATCGGTCTCCCGTTTTTGTAAGACCTCAAGGAAGACCTGCTTCACGGTTCCATCCACGGCGGCCAGAATACTCTCGGCATGCTGGGGGACTTCTTTGGGCCGGCAGGTGCGTAAATGTTCGGCTAAATACGGGAAGATAGCCTGGCGGTAAGCGGGTCTTTGGGAAGCGATCCCAGCCAATACCTTGACACCGCAGTCTACGGTAATGACCGAACCTTCGGCCATCACTTTCTTGATCTTTTCCACCTCGGGGAACAAGTCATCGGCTTGCAATGGAGCAATGGCAGCCAAAGCGATCATGGCTCCCCACACCAGGCGGTTATTGCGGTTGGTGAGCAATTTCAAGAAGTCACCCGCATAGGGCGCGATCAACTGCGGTTTAAGGTAGCCAATCTCATACAGCACTTTGATACAGTCGGCCTTCACCGCCGGGTCTTTATTCCACAGGTTTTCAGCGATCTCACGAATACCGGCCGTATCTTCCCGGTCGGCCAGGATACGAGCCAAGTCTTGATTTGGCACTTCATCCCGTCTATTTTGACTGGCGGCGATCTTCTCAATTGCGCTCATTGTGACCTCGGATAGTTTTTTTTGGGTATTGTCCCACTATTAT
>DATMYN010000421.1:0-3891 GCA_035560875.1 Longilinea sp.
AGGGATCGTTAATCGTATTTTTACCATTATTTTATGGATCTTTGCCTTCTACCTGTTGTTCTTTACGAACTTCTGGTATCTGGCAGCCGGATTATTCTTGCTGCACCTTTCGGAGGTATTTATTGTTGGGTACAAGAAAGGTACTCAAGCCGGTTATTCCCCGGTCTATACCGTTTTTATGACTTTGGTCTTTGGCTTTACCTGGTGGTTATACTTAGAAGAAAAGTAAACGACTTTGGTCCACTTCGACAAGCTCAGCGGACCGTATCACGATCGGAATATGGATAAAAAATGCAGATCAAAGTAAAGGTTTATGCGCCAGGCTTTATTAACCACGACCAAATTGATGAGCGCGGTTTTTTAGTGCTGGAGGAAGGCGCTACGCTTAACGACCTCTACAATAAGATCAAACTTCCCCTACCCCTGCGCTTGAATTTCTTTTGCAGTGTAAATTATGATCAAGCGCATTGGAATACCAAACTTAAGGACGGGGATGTTGTTTCTTTCTTATTCCCCTTGACGGGTGGATAGTTTTTTCCAATCAATTTATTGTTGCCGGTTCTTCGAAAGGAGCACTATGCTGGGTTACACTGGAAAGATCCTAAATGTCAACCTTACCTCAGGTGAGATCAAAGAAGAGGTCATCCCTGATCGGGTCTATGAAATGCTTCTCTCAGGAGTGGGGTTGGGCGCCTATGTGCTTTATAAACGCATCCCCGCCGGAGCCGATCCGCTTGGCACGGACAACGTGTTGGGGTTTGTCAGCGGTTTATTGACCGGTACCGGCAGTGTCATCACCGGAAGGTGGATGGTTGTTTGCCGGTCCCCGCTGACCGGCGGTTGGGGTGATTCCAATTGCGGCGGTACTTTCTCCCCGGCTATCAAGCAGTGCGGATATGATGGAATCTTTTTCTCCGGTATATCCAAAGAACCGGTCTATTTGTATGTAGACAACCGCGGCGCTGAACTACGCCCGGCTGCCCACGTGTGGGGCATGGATGCGGTGGAAGCTGAACAAGCCCTTGAAAAAGAGAATTGGAAACGGAAAAAACCATCCATTGCCGTGATCGGAACCGCCGCTGAAAAGATCTCGCTTATCTCCGGGATCTGCAATGACGGCGGCCGGATTGCCGCCCGCTCGGGTGGCGGGGCGGTAATGGGTTCGAAACGCCTCAAAGCCGTGGTTTTAGCCGGTACTAAATCGATCACATGCCATGACCCGGAAAAGATGAAAGAGATCAGCAAGGAACTGGCCGTAAAGATCCGCAAACAAAACATGCCCGGTTTCGTGCCCGGCAGCATTTTGGCTTTCGGCGGGTCGATGCTGGGCGGTATGAAGCGGGCTGCCCCCATGGACGGTATATTGGTAGGCATGTTGATGAAACGCTGGGGAACTCCCATGAACAACCTGATGGGCGCTACCTCCGGCGACTCCCCATTGAAGAATTGGGGCGGCTCCGTTGTGGATTACAACAAATCCTATTACAAGAATATCGATGCCGACCGCATCATTAAGCGGGAAACAAAGAAATACCATTGTTATTCCTGCATCTTGGGCTGCGGCGGTGTGTGTGATATTAAAGACATTGCCAATGGCGAATTTTCTCATACCCATAAACCAGAATATGAGACCTGCGCTGCCTTTGGCGGCCTGTTGATGAATAAAGATCTCAACTCGATCTTTTATATCAACGAACTGCTCAACCGGGCCGGCATGGATAGCATCTCCGCCGGTGGGACGGTTGCCTTTGCCATCGAATGCTATGAGAACGGAATCCTCACACCTGAAATGACGGGCGGTCTGGAACTGACCTGGGGGAATGCCCCAGCCATCATTGCATTGATCAAGAAGATGATCGCCCGGGAAGGCATTGGCGATCTATTGGCAGATGGGGTTAAAGTGGCTGCCGCCAAATTAGGTATCCCGTCTTCGGAGTATGCCGTGCACGCCGGAGGACAGGAACCGGGCATGCACGATTCGCGCATGGATCCGGTATTGGGCGTCCATTTCAGCGCTGACCCAACTCCCGGCCGCCACACCATCGGCTCAGGCCAATATTACGACATCATGCATCTGTGGGAACAAGTATCCTGGGCGCCGGTTTCCGGTTCTTACCTCAAAGCGGATGAATTCATCCCCTCTGAAAAGGTAGCCCTTAAGACGGTCGCTAACTCTTGCTACAAAGAAGTGGCGGATGGTTCGGGGGGCTGCTTGTTTGCCATGACCCTGGGCATCAACCACTGGAAATTGTTTGATTGGTTGAATGCTGCCACCGGTTGGAACAAGAGCGGCGATGAATACATGGAGATCGGAAAGCGCATTCAGACCTTGCGCCAAATGTTTGCCGTAAAGCATGGGGTCGACCCGCGTTCCTTCCGTATGAGTAAACGTATGGCCGGCGAACCGCCGTTAACCGAAGGCCTGTTGAAAGGCAATTCCGTCCGGATCGATGAGATGATGGAGTTACATTGGAAAATGTACGGGTGGGATGAGAAGACCGGCTTACCCTTACCGGAGACGATCAGCCAATTGCACCTGGATGAGATCACACAAGGAGCGGCATAATGGGAAAAGGGATTGCTACGATCAATTATGCTGAATGCATGGCTTGCGGCTGTTGTGTCCAAGCGTGCCCTTTCAGCTTTTTAGACCTTATGAAGACCGATGTGGATGTCTACCACAAGAACTATCCGCAGTTGGTACCAGATCACAAATGCACCGGCTGCGGATTATGTGCCACCGCCTGCCCGGTTGATTGTGTCACCATCCAGTAGTCGAAATACCTGCTACATCCATGATCCCCTACCCGGCCGAGTAGGGGATCATTTTTGTTAATTCAACTGACAGGGTTTTATCGCATTGCCAGGAAGAGCCCGGTCAAGAATGGGATCAACCAGATCACCCACACAACCAGGCTGAATTTGTGGAAATTCTGAATAGCGTGATCATCCTTCTTGACCAGCACAATGGTCGCCCAAATGGCATGGAAGACCATCAACAGAATAGCCAGAGCGCCGGTAACGCCATGGATATTAAACCGCAGGCCGCCTGCGATCTGTCCCATTAAAGTCGTACCGGTTGTATCAAACACAAAGCCGATCCAAAAAAATACCAAATGCCAGGGTTTCAAGCGGCCGGCGAATTTTTCACTCCAGACGCCGATGCTGTAACAAACCAAAGCCAAACTAATCGTCACGATCGCAACAATAAGAATTACACTCATTTTTACCTCTACTAACAGTATTATTTTTCGAACGCTGACACGTTCATTTTTGAGCCGATTGGGCGCCGGACAAAAAATATCCAACCAGCTGTCTGGCGAGAGTTTTATTCGTCAAACCCATTTCAGCTGCCTTGTTGATGAAATTATTTATCGATCCTAAAAAGATCAGGGTGAACATGGTGGGATTCCCAGCCGAAAGCATCCCAGAATCGATCCCATTTTGCATGAGAGCGTTCAGCGGAGCGAACATTTCCTGCTGAAAGGCATTCCGGATGGCGGCTGCATTTTCAGGAGATTTAATATGCTCACGGTCGCGCAGCAGGGCACTATATTCGGTTTGAAAGCTATCCAAGACCGCGGCAGCAATTCGTTCCAACCGCATTGGAAGTTCACCGGGAGCTTCAATAACCTCATGGAATCCATGAAGTTTTAAGCGCAAGACATTTACGAAAAGGGTTTCCTTATCGTGAAAATAGTAATATAAGGTGGGCTTGCTGAACCCGGATTTCTCACACACTTCATCCAGAGTAACCCCGCGGTACCCTTTTTGTTGGAACAAATTCCATCCCTCTTCCAATATGCGCACTTCACTTGCATGCTCCAAAATCAGTTCAGTCGAATCCATGAGACCTCCTTTCCACAGGCTATATACTAAGCAGTATATAAT
>DATMYN010000422.1:0-2293 GCA_035560875.1 Longilinea sp.
CGGTACTACCACGAAGATTTTTTCCAATTCTTTGTTTGTTTCTTCGATCGTATCCTCGGCGCGATGGCTACCATCGGGATATGTGCTGTGGCCGTCCCTTACCAGCACAACTTCATAACCCAATTCACGGGCTTTACGGCAGGTTGTCTGTACGCAGTATTCCGACTGCAGCCCGGCGGCCACCAGGCGAGTAATGCCTTGCGCATCCAAGATACCCTTCAGTCCCGTCTCATGGAAAGCATCCATGGTGTATTTTTGAATGATCACATCTTCGGCCAACAGTTCCAACTCGGGGTGGATCTCCCAACCCGGCGTGCCGTGCACATCCGGGTCGCCTTCCTTGCCATTATTCTGCACAAACACCACCAGCCAATGAGCCTGGCGGGCTTTCTTGAGCAGCGTTTTTAAGGTCTCCAGCAGTGAGTCGGCGTGATACGCAGGGCAGGCGGGATCAAACATATTTACCTGGGCATCGATCAGTAAGAGGGCAGTTTTTTCAGCCATAGTGTTCTCCTTGAGAGGGATAGTTGTTTAGAAATAGTTTTCTATTACCATCATACCCGTAAACTACGGGTCAGTAAAGGGAAGCGGTATGCCTTGGCAAGGTGTGGATAGTGTGCAGATAAGCCGTTACACGTTCATCCTCTTGGCTGGGATAGGGGTAACCGAAATGAACAGCGACGGTTGAAGCTGTGATGCGGAACAACTCCCCCATAGTGAACAATGCCTGCCAGGTTTGTTCGGGGTCTGCACCGGCATAGGTCCTTTCTAATTTCTGCCACAATTCTGGGTCAATATAACGCTGCAGGAACTTTTCATACCCGCCGATATTCTTTTGAAACCCGGTCCTCACCCCTGCGTACCACACCAGCATTTTCATCAATTGATCGCGCAGGATGACATCCAGCATGTGGTGGGCATAAGGAAGTTGAGCGCGCCACAGACCTTTAGCAGCGTAGGGGGTTACCCACCAGAACTCATTGCAGCATTCGGTAAACTGCCTGGCGGTGGGCGGTTTGGGAAAGTAGCTGCTTTCATCCGGTTCAGGGAAAGGCGGGAGGAGGCCGTCCTTATCCAAGAGGGTTTTGCTTAGACTATCCGGTGGAAGGCTGGCCAGGTTCGCCAACGGGAACAGGGTCAGGTCGATGCGGTTGCCATCCTGGAATTGCAACAGGTAGGCAAAACTACCCAAGGAATTTTCCGGTTCGCCTTCCATTGCATCCGGGGTTTGCATCACCATTCGTTCGCCAAAGCGATCGATCCAATACGGGTCGGAGGTGAAGGAATTGACATCCGAAACGACATAGACGATATCGAAATCCTGGAATGGGTCCGGCTTGATATTGGGGTTGAGGCGCGATCCGTTCATGATCACGGCCCGGATACGCTCATCCTCCCGGGCGGTCGAGAGAAGGAGTTCAAGTATTTCTGATGAGGTTCGCATGTTTGTGTATAGGGAAAGTCAGGCAACCTGGAGCACCTTGATGGCGCTGTCCAGTGTACGCTGGTCCTTGGCAGTGATCCCGGGTGCATCACGCCACTGCTGGAACCTGGCCAGCAATGGGGATAACAAAGGTAATACCTTGCGGTCCATACTCTTGATCACATCACTCAACACCCACACCGAAGCCGGATCAGGGCCAGGTACATGTTTTTCCAGGAAGGTATAAACAAGTTTAGGATCCACCTTGGCACATAAGCGGACATCAAAGCTAACCGCTCTTTTTACATCCAATTCCGTATCCAATAACAGGCGTTCGGCGTAGACTAAACACTGGCGGGTATATCCGGGGTGTTTCATGGGAATGCGGGCAATGACCGTGATAGCGGCGCGTCTGACCCATTTGTTTTTATCATCAAGCCATTCTTCCAGCCTGGTAAGCCATTGGTCTGGATTCTTACGTACAATGGGTTCCAAGGCATCCATGGCCAGACGGTCGGCTTCTTCCCACGAGTTGCATTCTTTACACATCTCTTTCAGTAAGGGAACAAATCGCGGCGGGTCAGTAAGTTCCATGGCGCCCAAGGGGATCAGAGCTATGACTCGACCTTCGCGACCGTACTCATCCCATAAGAGCTGCACCAAGGGTAGAAAACCATTCACATCTTTACGCGCCCATTTGGCAATTTCATCCCCAATCGCCTTAAGCACGGGGGTTGGCGTGCCGGCCGCTTCGAAATGCCGGCGCTGTTCGGCCTTGATCAAGTTGATCCCTTGATTGGGTTCAAATTCCAACCAATATTTTTTGAGCGCGTGTGCGGTCACAGCCGGATCATCCGATGAGTATGTTTG
>DATMYN010000423.1:0-5475 GCA_035560875.1 Longilinea sp.
AAAGGATCTGAGTACAGATGGCAGGCTGAAGCCTGCCCTACATATCTGCTTATTACCATACAAATATTTTGTGTCATTGCGAGGAGTTGCATTGCAACGACGAAGCAATCTCGTTCGTCATGAAGGTTTTTATCGGCGCTGTTTCGTCATATCCAAACGTAATCTCACGCATCGCGCGGCCGGCAGTATTCCAACGCGCTGGCCAATTCGGATACACGTAAAGGTTTGCTAAGGTAGGAATCCATACCGTCTTCCAAATAACGGTGAAGATCATCGGGTAGGACATTGGCTGTTAACGCAATAATGAAGGGTTGGAACTTGGCCGGCAACTCGGTTCGGATGCGGTGGGTCGCTTCTTCCCCATCCATTTCAGGCATCTGAATATCCATTAAAACCACATCATAGGGCTGGCCTTCATCGGCTTTCGCATGCACCATTTTCACCGCTTCAAGTCCGTTCCGGGCTAACTCCGAAGAATATCCGATCTTTTTTAACATCATGACCACTACTTGTTGGTTCACCGGGTTATCCTCGGTCAACAAGATCCGCAGCGGCCGGCCTGCTGGTTGGCTTGCCTTCTTCTCGACAACCTGGATGGGTTTTTCAGGTTTGGAAGTTTTAATCGATAATACATTGACTAAAGCCTGACCCAGCATGGCAGGTTTCAACGGCCGGGTAAGGACTGCTTTGTAATAACCTTGGGGATGCAGCAGGATCGTGCGTCCCATCCAGTTATAGGTAATTAATGGCAGCTTTGGCTGCTTTTGTTGGATCAAACTCGCCAATTCATCACCCGGCATGTCTTCGAGTGTAGAATCGATGATCACCGCATCGAAATGATCGCCTTGTTTCATCCATTTCAATGCCTCTTTACCATTACTGGTTACTTTCAGCGTAATATTACTCTTTTCAGCAAAGGTCGATAAACATTTCTGGTTGACCGGGTTGCGAATGGCGGCTAACAGACACTTACCCGCCAATTCAACCGGTACGCTGACCGATTCACCCATATACTCGGTGGAAGGCACTTCAAAAGGAATGACCATGCGGAATGTGGAGCCTTTTCCGGGGATACCTTCACTCTCCATCCAAAGCCGGCCATCCATCAGGTTTACCAATTGCTTACTGATCACCAAGCCTAAACCGGTGCCGGTTGACTTGGTAGTCTGGCTATTACCGATCTGGGAGAACGGCTGGAAAAGCAAATGCTGCTTGTTAACAGGGATCCCGATACCGGTATCGCTGATCGTGATGTGCAATTCAACCCACTTTCCGGGCTTGGTCTCTTTTTTAACCTTCTTCCCCTTCGCTGCGTTTGGCGGTTCCCGGCGGATATCTAGTAAAACTTGCCCAGAATCGGTGAATTTTACCGAGTTGGTGAGTAAATTCAATAGAACTTGGCGGGTGCGGACTTCATCCCCAATGATCATGGGTGGTACATCCGGTTGGATGCAGTACACCATTTCCAATTCTTTTTCCGCCGAGCGCGGGGCAAGGATATCGAGCGTATTCTCGACGATCTCTTGCAGTAAGATCGGTTTATATTCCAATTCAAGCCGGTGAGCTTCGATCTTGGAGAAATCCAGAATATCACTGATGATCGTTACCAGGGTTTCTCCGGATGTCCGGATCACATCCAAATAACTGCGTTGTTCAGCCGTTAGGTGTGTTCCCAATAACAGGCCCGCCATGCCAATAATGCCATTCAGGGGGGTGCGGATCTCGTGGCTGACATTGGCCAGAAATGTGCTTTTGGCCTGGTTCGCCATTTCGGCGAATCCACGTGCTTCTTCAGCTTTTCGGTTGGCTTCTGCCAATTCATTGGCGCGTGCTTGCAGATCGGCATACAAGCCGATGTTCTGCATCGCCCCACCCAATGTAGCCGCAATGGTTGAAAACAGCAGCAGGTCGCGCGGGTTGTAAACATTTTCCTGGTTGAAAGCCTGTACCGCCAAGGCTCCCACAACCCTGTCGGAACTGATCACCGGGACCGACATGAAACTGGAAGGTATTTCTCCTTCTATTACCATGTCGTGGTCTTTCCCAAACTGGCTTACTTCATTCCGCGAATTTAATAAGATCGGCCGCCGGTTCTCGATGACCTGCCAGGTAATTCCCGTACCGACCGGGTACCGGTTGGCGGATTGTCGTTCCCCATTCTCTACCATAAAGATCTTATCCCAATGGCGGGCATTCTTCTCATAGGTAGCCACCATGAAATTATCAACCGGGAAAAGCCGTCTGATTTGCTGGTACACCAAATCCAATAAGGTGTCCCGTTCCAAAGAACCGCTTAATATCCGGGAGATATCATTTAAGATCGATTGCTCAGAAACCTGGCGTTTGATCTCTTGATAGTTATGGGCATTTTCCAAAGCAAGCCCGGCTTGGACCGCGAAGCTAGCCAAAAAATCAACATGGCGTTCCGTAAACATATTGGTATTGGAATGGCCTAAAGAAAGAAATGCCACCAACCTGCCGCGCGTGTAAATGGGAACACCGATCCAGGAACGGATATGTTCGGTATGGGTAGTGTGAACCCAGCCGGGATAATTTAACACATCGCTGATGCGCATGGGCTTTCTATTATCCGACATCCAGCGCAGGTTTTCCGTTTCATCAATATTCAGGGTTATCGGTTCATCTACCCGGACTGAACCTGATTGGTATCGCTCATATCCTCTGGTATGGCTCATTTGGGCAAGCCCATTTGAGACCGTAAAGATGCAGCCTAGTTCATATGGCACAACCTGCGAGGCCTGGTCCATGATCTGGTTCAAAACCTGGTTGTAATCCAGGGTGGCACTCAGGGCAATGCTGGCCAGGCGCAGGCGTTCGGCCAATAAGCGGCTTTCTTGCAGCGCGGTTTCAACATCCTTTTGGGATCCAATATCCACGATCATCGCCAATATTCGGCTCAGGTCTTGTTCGTGTCCGGGGAATGCACGCCACGAAAGATAGATCGAAATTGGTTTTCCCTCCAGGGTGTAGTTTATCCCCTCCATCCAAAAATCGGTTTTCCCTTCTGAAATGGCTGTCAGTTCATCCACGAACAAAGGCATTGTCCGATCAGGGAAAAGCTTGGGCACATTATTGATCAGGTCTTCTTTGGATACCGCTTTATAAAGACGGAGTGTAGCTTCGTTGAGGTCAATCACGCGGATCAACGAGATACATTCCTGGATCACACTCGGATTATTATGCAGATACGCACCAATATCTTTGACGCCGCTGGCCTTCAACTGGTTAAGCCGGGTTAAGACCGCGCTAAAATCCTCCTCCCAAATCGAAACGGGGGAATTCTCAAACAGCGAACGGTAACGGCTCTCACTGTCACGGGTAGCTTTTTCAGCTTGTTTTCGGTTGGTAATATCCCGCATTGTCACCAAACGGCCGGCGGCGCCCTTGAATTTATCCTCCAATTGGGTAATATTTACTTCAAGAAAGCTGTTTCGGCCATTGGCCAGTAGTGAGATCTCGCGTGATCCGATCTGCTCGCCGGTGATAAAACTGACCAACTCGGGGGTGCTTTGAAAAGCCTGATCAACCGGTAAATGGAACACGGATTTTTTGGCCAGGTTTAATATTTCCAACCCGGCTAAATTGATATCAACGACCCGCATTTGGCGGTCAACCACGATCACTCCATCACCCAGGTTTTCGATCAAAACCTCATAGGCGATCGGTACCACTCCCATATTGGGAAAGTGGTATACGGCATAGCCAAAGCAAACATCGCTGACAACCAATGCGATCACGGTCGGGTCAAAATAGGACGGAAAAATGACGCCGGTCACATGTAAGAGACTCACAACCAGGGGAACTGCTGCCCCAACAATAAGCAGGATCCCTTGTCCGCGGGTTTCACGTGAAGACTGCAATAAGCTTCGATAGATACTAAATATACAGGTGATTACAACAGTAAAGAGATAGATCACATTGATCCACCACCAAACCCCGGCGGTAATATCCAACTCGCTGATCCCATTTACATGGATCAATGTATAGGATTGGTGGATCAAGTGATAGGTATCATTGGTAAACAGTAAAACAATGCCAATGACAGGTATAATGCCAAAGAGGATCCGCAGCAGCCAGGTAATTTCGCGGTCGCGGCCGGTATATCGGAGGACAAATGAAAGCAGGCAGGGAGGTAACGCTAAACTGATAAGGAACTGGGCGTCTGCCCAGAACAACATGGTGTCTAAATTAATGGCCGATATACGCAAGACGTAGAAGGTTGTCCATAACGCAACCACGGTCATCAGCACGATCAGAGGAATTACAGCCCGTGAGGTCTTGATCCAGCGCGTTGAATATACAGCAACCGAAAAAGCTATAACGCTTGCTAGAATACCGATCAAAGTTAGGGTAGCTGTAATCCAGTTCATTTCTGTCTTGCTAACATTAAATTACACGGAACCAAATACCTTGGCATGTTATTTTATTATACACACAAAACGGATCTGGCTAATCGCGTCGGACTTGAAAAACATCCATGTCATGCGCCAATATCGCCTCCGGCATGACGGATTGAGCCTCTTGAAGGATGTCTTTATCGCGATAACGCCGGGACACATGCGTTAAGAAAAGGCTGCGGACATTTGCCTGTATAGCCAACCGGGCGGCACTGCCGGCGGTCAGATGAGCAAAATGCGAAGCCATTTCCGCTTCTTCCTCCAAGTAGGTGGCTTCGATCACCAAGCCGTCCGCATCCCGGCATACATCAACCAAGTTAGCAGTTTCCCCCGTATCCCCAACCACCACTAAGCGTGTACCGGGACGGTACTCGCCTAAAACACTTTCGGGGTCGATGACCCGCCCATCCGGTAAAGTCACCGGTAAACCGGCCACCAGATCGCGCCGCCACGGCCCGGCCGGGACGCCTAATACTTCAGCCTTCTCCGGTAAAAAGGGACGCCGCCCGTCTTCTTCGAAGACGAACGCATAACAATCCGGTCCGCGGTGTTGGACCGGCACGGCCCGGACCCGAAAATCATCCCCCCGGAATATTTCACCCTCAGTTACGGGGATCAGATGGAGCGGCATGGGAGGATTCGCTCCGCGCAGTACGACCCGAAACAATAGATCTTCGATCCGTTCTAAGGCCGCTTTACCGGCATAGATCTCCAATTTATCGATCGCTTCCCAGCGCATGTAGGTGGAAAGCAAGCCGGCTAACCCTAATATATGATCGAGGTGGCCATGTGTGATCAGAATGCGGTTTAGATTTTTAAATCCGATACCGGATTGTAATATTTGCCGTTGGGTACCCTCACCACAATCCACCAGAAACCGGTATTCATCGTGTTTTACTACCAAAGCCGGAAGATTACGCCGGACTGAGGGGGCAGAAGCAGAAGTTCCAAGAAAGATCAATTCATACAAAGCTGGTCGGGATCCTTTCCAAGAGAAACTATATTTTACCTTAAAACTCATCAAACCAACCCGGCACGAAGATTGCATCTATTGATT
>DATMYN010000424.1:0-3293 GCA_035560875.1 Longilinea sp.
GATCGAATGAACATCAATACGCGGTTCTAAATATCCGGAACAGGGTTAAATCATTTGATTCCATTTCGGAAGGATCAAAATCACCACTAAAGCAGAACCAGCTAAACCAAGAACATTCGTAAATTCTTGGGTCATTAGCACATTAACGATATAGGTGGTTAAAGCGATCACACCATATCCAATAACGCCCCACCGGCGCCAAAACCAGGTTGCCAAAGCACAAATCACGTTACCTAAACATACTGCCGTGCTAAAGAAAACCATCCACATTTCGGGACCAGAAGCAATCCCAATAATATTCAAGAACAGGATCACAAAGTAACACACGTTGACGATAATGATCAAACTAAGAAGAATGGACAAGAAAATATTGCGTTTGATGACCGGGGTTTCACGAAAGTTGAATAATTTCTTCATTTTTCTCCTTTTCGAAGGACGTCCCCGATGGCTTGACATGCTTGCTATCGGGGACGCCTACTTTACTTAAGGCTCAAGTTGTCTTATTAAGTTTACATCAAAATTACAGCAACGATGGTTGCAGCGACCAAACCGCACATTACGGGGACGAAATTGCGGCGGCCAAGGTCCATGGCGGAGGTACCGGTCACAGCCGAGACTGCGATCAGAGACCAAGGAACCACACAACCTGCACCGATCCAGATCATGGTGATCTGGCCCAGTGCAGCCAGGTAAGCTGTATTGATGTTCAATGCAGCACCCCATCCGGCGGCCAGGCCACCCATTAGAGGCAGGTCATTGAAACCGGAGCCATCCAGACCAGTTAGCGCAGAAAGGACCATGTGCAACGGGCCAACGATGAATTTATTCATTGGGACCACATTGTTGACAGACATGATCAAATCGTTGACCAAGTTGCCAGCGTTCGGCCCAAGGATCTGTTGGGCATAGCCTTCCACACCCATCAGATAGAAACCGGCTACCAGGAAGACCGGGGCAAAGCAGTGCATGCCGAATTTGAAGCCTTCTTGCACGCCTGCCGTGATCTTCTCAATACCAGCCTTACCATATTCCCAGATCAAGAAGATGGCCATAACAGCGATACAAGTACCGCCTAATACAGCCGTTGCATCACCACCACGGATTTCCAACACGATCAATGCTACTGCATCCAGGATGAAGACGATGGGCAATACGATGGCTCCCACTTTCGCCGGAGTGCTAAATACACGGTTGGGATCATCAGTGAATTCAGCTTTCTGCATGTAAGTGCTCGGATATTTTGCATTGGTCGCGGCGGGGTTCTTGATATCTTTGCGGGCGTAAAAGAACCAGGCTACTGCGATACAAACGATGGAAGCGACTATGTTGAGCGGCATACTGGCGCTCAAGATGTCATTGACCGGTAAACCGGCAGCTGTGGCGGTCATGTTAGGCGCAGCTTGAATGACCAGGTCTTGGGCTAAGGCAACACCGTGTCCAAAGAGGTTCATGGACATAGCCATAGTGATGGCGGGGACGCCTACAGCCAAACCGGTCGGTAAAAGCACAGCACCGATCAGAGCGGCTGATGGGGATGGCCACAGGAAAAGGGAGAAGAAGTACATCAAAATACCTGTGAGCCACCAAGCCAAAGCCGGGGTTTTAAAGAGTTTCTTAAATGGGCGAACCATAAGAACCATTACACCCATCGGCTCTAGCGCTCTAGCCAGCCCGACCACAATTGAGATAATTGCGACAATCTCAATTAAGACAATGCCGGCTCGGACGATGCCATTGAAAATACTTTGTAAGCCGGCGATTGGACTACCCAGGGTTATCCAACCAAGAATGAACATGCCAATTACAGCGACAATGGCGGTATCGACTTTAAATGCAATCGATAGAAACACCAAAAGTACAAAAAAGGCATATACCCAATGGGCAGCAGTCAAAACAATAGGTTCCATTTCTTTTCTCCTTCCAGGTTTAGAGAGAGTGTCATTTTTCTTTCAGGACCTAGTTGCCAACCAGTATGGCCTTATCGTTTCTATTTCACCTCCTGGGCGAAGAAGTCTTTCATGCCTGCATTTACAACTCTCTGTTGTATCTCGCCTAAGTCGGTGGTGTATAAACCAAGCTTATCCATCCGCTTAAAGTAGGTCGATCCAGAGAAGGTATATTTTTGGCCCATGCCTTCTTCAGTTTCCATTTGTTCACGCACAAAAGTAATGGCGTCGCCGATTGAGATGGAAGTGGGGATGGTTACCAAGGATCTGCCCTTAGCATGCCGAACGGCATTATTACCGGCAAGTACACCGGTAACAATGGCTTCTGTGTGTCCCACAAGTAGCCCTGCTTTTTCACCGGCGCAGAACAAATTGTTTACACCCAGTACCTGCAGGCAATCGTCGCGGGGCGATAAAGCCATGTAGCGCATGGAATTGCCTTTCCCACCAGAATACGGGTCCTCGTAACGGGCATTTTCCATTCCGGGAACCTGGCGTAATTCTTCAAGCGGGAAAAAGGGGGTCATCAGCTTGACATGACCGGTATCCAATAAGACTACATTAGAGGCATATTCCGGTAGTGCATATTGTTGGCAGGCTTTGGAAGCCAATTTCTCGGTATGTATCAAAGCTTCGGGGATGGGAACAACTGCCACACCGGTCTTGCGAAGCTGCTCAGCAATCTCGGGGGATACCGAATCAAAGTGCAGTTTGCACGAACCAGACATAGCTCCATACGAACCATCCGGTTTGCGGCCGATCTTTTCAGTTACACCAGCTTTTGCAGCAATACTCACCCGTGCGCCAAAGCTGGGGCAGCGGAGCGCACACATCGCACAGCCATTGCCGTATTTCAAGCAGTTTCCCTGCGGACCGGCTGTGCCGGTTGTTTCTACGAATACATCCCCTTCGACATCTTCACGGTCCTCGACAACGATGGCTTTGATCGAACCTTGGGATACATGTACATCCGTGGCGCGATGCTGCATCTTCAGGGTGATCCCCTTGGACAACAGGTATCGTTTTACCGTGGGTTCCATCAAGCAAACGTCATACAGGCTGGCATGTTTATGCCCGGGAAATTCAATGTTCTTGTGCCGGGCAACCTGATCCATTAGATGAAAAAGATCGCCGGCTCCCATGGCGATCATTTCTTCAGTGGCAGTAAAGCGTCCATTGTTGCGGAAAATTCCACCGACCAGACCGGTACCAAGCAAGCAATCTGTCCGTTCCAGGAGAACAACCTCAGCCCCAGCCGTGCGGGCAGATAATGCTGCTGCACAACCAGCCCAGCCTCCACCGATTACTACGACTTTTGTCATAATGCCTCCCAAAGAAAGGTTTATC
>DATMYN010000425.1:0-6396 GCA_035560875.1 Longilinea sp.
CACCGTTGAACCCGGCGAGATATTTGGTTTATTAGGTCCGAATGGAGCCGGAAAAACAACCTCTATCCGGATCATCCTGGATATCATGAAACCGGACCGCGGTTCCATCTCCATATTAGGTGGAGCCATGGACGAACTAAAGAAGAACAAGATCGGTTACCTGCCTGAAGAACGCGGCTTATACCAGGATATCACCCTGGATAAATGCCTATCCTATCTGGCGTCTTTGAAGAATTTAGACAGTTCGACGGCTCGAAAACGGATCGATGAATACCTTGTTAAATTTGACTTGGCCGATCATCGCAAAAAGAAATTGAAAGAGATGAGCAAAGGCATGCAGCAAAAAGCCCAATTGATCGCCACGCTTGTGCATGATCCCGATATCATCATCATCGATGAACCCTTTAATGCCCTTGACCCGGTTAATACCCAAATGGTCAAGGATCTTCTTGTGGAGCAAAAGCAGCGCGGTAAAACGGTGGTGATGTGCACACACCAGATGCACCAGGTGGAAGAATTATGCGACCGGTTAGTGCTCATCAATAAAGGCAAGGTCATGCTGTACGGTGAGCTGACGGCAATCCGAAAACAATATGCCGGACACGATATCCGCATCCGCACAACCTCACCTTTACCGGCTGTCATTGCCGGGATCGAAAGTATTGAAAAAGAAAACGGTGGATATTTGCTCAAACCCGCCAGTGGATCGACCTCTCAATCCATGCTGCGCAGTTTGGTTGAACATAACATCACCCTTGAACAATTCGAGATTGCCACACCGACACTGGATGATATTTTCATTCAGGTTGTCACGGGAAGCGGAGAAGGGGCATGAAGAAGGTTTGGCTGATCTTTAAGCACGAATACTTGCGCCATGTCTTGAGGAAGCGCTTTTTATTTGGTTTATTGAGTTTCCCTCTTATTGGCATCTTAGTGATCGGTGTGATCGCATTGGAAATTGCCGTCCAGATGGATAACACACCCATTGGGTATGTGAACGACCCGCAGATCTTTACACAACTCCAACCCTTACCAGAAGAAGACAATTCTATCTTTTCAAGCTCACCGGTAATTACCTTTGCCACAGAAGATGAAGCACGAACAGCATTGGATACCGGTGAGATCCAAGCCTATTTTGTACTCGATCCGGGTTACCTTGATAACGGCCAAGCCCGTATGGTAGCCCAGGAGGCGGTGGCTGATAATGTTGAAGGGGATTTTGGGGATGTGCTCCGTTATAACCTAACACTAACTCAACCACCCGAGGTGATCAACCGTCTCTCAGAAGGGGATACAGTGATTTCCCGATCATTGGATGGAACCCGAGAGGCGGATACGAACAATTTCCTTATTCTGCTTGTACCCCTTTTGGTCGGCCTCATTTTCATTGTCGCCATCAATACCAGTGGTAGTTATTTGCTGCAGGCAGTGGTCGAAGAAAAAGAGAACCGCACAATGGAGATCATCGTAACATCGGTATCGCCAGGCCAATTAATGGCTGCTAAAACAATCGGGAATTTATCGGTCGGTCTGACCCAGTTGATCGTATGGGTCCTGTTTGCTTTGTTGACCGTATTCTTCACCCGCAATTTGCTACCGATTGGGTTATCTTTTGATCTTGACCCCGCCTTCATTATCCTGTTGGTGTTAACCCTCTTGCCGGCATTTATTATGATCGGCGGTTTAATGGCGGCGATTGGCGCCATGGCTTCTGAAAGCCGGGAAGCGCAGCAGATTGCCGGGTTATTCACCCTGCCCATCATGATCCCATATTGGTTCATTAGTGCCATCATGCTCAATCCTAACGGAGGTTTATCCGTCGCCTTGAGCATGATCCCCTTTACAGCCCCGGTGGCTTTACCGCTTCGCGCCGCCTTCACGACCATACCCATCTGGCAGATTGGTTTAGCCATTGGGTTATTGGTATTGTGCGCCATTGGCAGCTTATGGCTGGCCGGCCGGCTCTTTCGCATCGGCATGCTTCGTTATGGAAAGCGCTTACGCTGGAATGAAATCTTTACCCGCAATAAAAACGTTCAACAGGCCAACATACAATGAATAAAACCTGGTTGATCTTAAAACACGAATTGATCAAGACCATCACCCGGCCTTCGTTCATCATCACCCTATTTTTGCTCCCATTGGCCGGATTCATCATCACCTTGGTGATTGCCGGAATATCCAAGAGCCAGGCTGAACAAAACGGTGGGACAAGCAATTTCTTGGAGGATATGGTCACTACGGCCGAGTCAAACCTCCCGGAAGGATATATCGACCAAGCCGGGTTGATCACACGCGTACCCGAAACCTCCGAAGAAACCTTCCTCGCCTTTACTACCGAAACAGAAGCCGGTCAGGCGATTTCGGATGGCATCATCTCGGCATACTACATCATCCCGGAAGATTATATCGAGAGTGGTGAAATATTTTACATCCGTCCCGACTTTAACCCCATTGGCGGATCAAATCAATCTTATGCGTTTCAAGACCTTTTGATCTACAACCTTTTAGATGGGAATCAACAGCTTACCTACCGGGTGGCCGATCCTATCAACGCCCAACCCGAGTATCTCTCTCCACAACCACAACGTGATTCAGGAAATATGCTTACCTTTTTCCTGCCTTACATTGTAACCATGATCTTCTACATTATCATTCTTTCTTCCTCCAGCTTAATGCTGAGCAGTATGAACACGGAGAAGGAATCAAAGGTACTGGAAATACTTATGACCTCGATCGAACCGCGCCAGATGCTGACCGGTAAAATCGTTGCCCTGGGAATTGCCGGTTTACTGCAAACCTTAGTTTGGTCCGGTACCGGATACTTGTTATTGATCATCAGCGGTCAATCATTCGATCTGCCCATAGCCTTTCAACTCCCATTCTCCGTAGTATTGTGGGGATTGGTATTCTTTGCATTGGGTTACGGCCTATATGCCAGTTTAATGGGTGGGGTTGGCGCGCTGGTAACCAATCTCCGCGAGGCTTCTCAAGTGACTACCGTGATCATCCTGCCGGTCATTATCCCCCTCGTTTTCATATCAGCCCTCATTGAAGACCCCAACGGTTTGTTAGCCGTTATCATGAGTATTTTCCCCTTCACATCCCCGATCACTATGATGACCCGGCTTTCAGCGACAACGGTTCCCCTTTGGCAGATCCTGTTGGCAGTGGTCTTACTGGTTGGGACAGTATGGGTTGTGTTGAGAGCAGTTTCCGGTTTGTTCCGAGCGCAAACCATGCTTTCAGGTCAAACCTTTAGCATTAAGGTCTTCTTTCAGGCTTTATCCGGTAAAGTTGGATAAAGCACAATAATGGTTCACTGCAAAACCAGCCTCAAAATTGAGGCTGGTTTTGATATCCTTCGCCGGATGTCCAATTGTTTACCATCCAGTTCGTTAGTACAATTCAATCATCACTTATATGGAGGGATTTCTATAATGAAACGGATTGGATTGGTTTTTTTGGTCCTGCTCATCGCCGGATGTTCGATAACCAGCGGAGTATCAACTGTATCCACCTCAACACAGGGTGCCGCCAGTGGCGAAACGACATCGCCAGCCGGTGACAACTCCTCGATCACTGCACAAACCCCCACGGCGACACTCTATCCGACCATTCAGCCCCAACCTTTACCAGAACAACTCCCTGAGATCAATATCGAACGCTTATACCAAACTTTGGCGGATATTTCTAATATTCAGGCGTATTCAGGCTGGCGCCAATCCGGTTCACAAGGCGAACAAGAGGGACTCGATTATGTTTATAACCAATTATCTGTCCTCCCATTTTTAACATCGCTGGGCACGACCTATGAACATCAATCCTTTCATACCGGTTATTCAATGGAAACCTGGCAAACCGGACTGGTGATCACAGCCGGAAATCAAACGTATCCGGTGCCCGTTAATGGATTACGAAGCGATGGCAGCAGCCCGGAAGCATTATCCCAAATGGATTCTGATGGGGTCCTCAACGATTCGAATTTGGACCCGGAGACTGTATCCGGCGGTGCTGTTGTCATTGAGACCCTGGACGATATGCGATCCGTCTCCAGTTCAAATACTGGTGGTGGTCAGATCGTTTTCTTAAATTATGCCTTGATCGATGATAATGCTGCCGGAAGCGGTGTTTGGGGACAGTTAGCACTACTGGCAACCCAGAACCCTGCCGGGTTGATCCTGGTTACCGAGAATTCAGATATTGTAAATGAAAGCCACGGAACCTTTTCTACCGAGGGCGGTCCGTATCTTAATAATGGAGAACCAACCTTACAAATGAGCATCGAAGACCTGCGCTCTGCGGGCCTTGACGGATGGGATGGGTTAAGGCAAGCCACGAATGTGGAAATGACCTGGGATACCGATGGTTTCATCCCCGGAACATCCGCCAACCTCGTGGCGATCATCCCCGGGGCTGATCGAAGCCGGTCAATGATCTTATCAGCCCACATGGATAGTGTGGGTACCCCAGGCGCCATGGATGATGGCAGCGGTTCAGCAATATTAATGGAGATCGCCTATATATTGGAAGAAAATCACTACCAACCGCCTGTCGATCTGGTTTTAGCCTGGTATGGCAGCGAAGAAATTGGGTTATACGGTTCGGGATATTTTGCCAACACCCACCAAGAATTACTGGACCGTTCCATTGCGAATTTGCAAATCGACTGTCTATCGAATCCACTGCAGGGAGTCCAAGCCCGGATGCAGTTGATCTACTGGTCGGGAAGTTATGCAGACGAATCCCCCACACCATGGGTGGAAGCCCTTGAAGCTGCAATCGCACCGTTGGTTATCGATACCAACCGGCAGATCGTCTTTCTCGCTTCGGATAACAGCAGCGTTCAACCCTATAATCTTCCCAATCTGGATATCATCATTGATGGGGACGAAGGCATGGAGGATATCGGGGGAGTGTGGTACGGGGGACATATCCACGACCCGTATGATACCGTCGAGAGTGCCCGCGAGGTATCAACCGAGTTCACCCAAATGGCACAAATTGCCTTGACAGCCGCATTGCTCCCGGCAAGTACCGAAGAACTCCGGCCAACGCCACCCAGCGGGCCACGCGTCGTTTTTATTGGGTCACATACCGAACCGATTCAAATATCTGCCGCGGCTTGGACCCCATTGACCCAGCCCTTTATCGACTTGGGATATGACGTGGATTTGATCCCCTATGGTACTACGGCAACCCCTGCTGATCTGCAAGATGCCAACATTGTCATCGTCCTTCCGGCAGCGGATTACGCCGAAAACGAGACAGGAGCTTATGATGAAGCCTGGCTTCCGGAAGAATTGGCAACCCTGCGCACGTATGCTGAAGAAGGCGGTCTGTTAATAATTACCAACAGTTCCGGTTTGATGGGATATACCTTTGAAGGCTGGCAATTCAATGAAGATTTCTCCGATATGCAGTCGGTAGCCGGATTGTTCGGAGTGACCTTGCTCCCGGATGTGTTCATGGGAACCAACGGGCGGGTTGAGATCACACACCCGATCCTGACCAATCTCAGCCGGGTTATTGTTGAGAACAGCAGTGGTTATGCATTCACGATAACAACCGGTGAGGTCCTCGTCCAATCCGATGGAGAAGCCTTGATCGCCTCGATCCCGGTTGGTGAAAATAATGGTGAAGTGTTGATGTTCTCGAATCTCAGTGCGTTGATCGATCGATCTTTTAGAGTGAACAATTTACCTCTGGTTGAGAACCTGGCAGCGTACGGTATTAGCCGCACCGGGCAATAAGCCAAACACAAATACTATCCGAAAAAACGGGGGCAGGGTATAATCTGCCCATCGCCCCCGTAGCTCAATGGACAGAGTAATGGACTTCGAATCCAGCGGTTGAGAGTTCGACCCTCTCCGGGGGCGCCTTTTTATTGGCGGTTGTGAGTCCCCTTACAGGGGATGCATTCGAACCTCTCCATGAGCGGCTTTTTATTGGCGGTTGTGAGTCCCCTTACAGGGGATGCATTCGACCCTCTCCGGGGGCGCCTTTTTATTGGCGGTTGTGAGCCCCCTTACAGGGGATGCATTCGACCCTCTCCGGGGGCGCCACGCTTTTTACTCTCCCTAAAACATAATAGAGGAGAGTTTTTTTCTTGTCTACATCATTTCTACGATTATCACCAGCCCCCTTTGTCCTACGGACATCTCCTCGCGAAGCACACCTTGGTACCCCAGATAGGCGTGATGGATTTTCAAATTACGATTGTTCGATACGCCTATCTGGGGGAGTAATGACAGTATTCGTTTCAAAAAAATATTCGAATTCGAATATCGAATACCTGATTGTGACGGACGGGAAAGTTATGAGGTTGGTAAGGTGCGAATAAACTAGCGACACCATAATAGAGTAAAAACATGGAATAAACAAGCTGTCAAAAGA
>DATMYN010000426.1:0-2548 GCA_035560875.1 Longilinea sp.
TCAGGTTGGGTTCCGGTGCCCTTTGACGGGCTCAGGGTGTAATTTAATAAAGCCAGCCCTCCAAGATATGAAGGGCTGGTGTGGGTTGCTACAGGAAACAGATCAAGGGGCGATGGAAATGGTGCTGATCATCGTATCCAAAGCGATCAAAGAAGGATTGAAACCATTGGGATCATTGGCATTCAATTGCATGGTGGTATCGGCGATGTAGGTTTCAAACTGGGTGGCAAACGTGTTCCAATCACCGCCGGGTGGGTTATCGCTGTTATCCGGCAAACCGGGATAGGTGGTGGGCAGGATGGCTGAAACCCAATACTGGTTATCGCTGGTCAGGCCCTGGAAGGTGTAGAACAACTCGTTATTGTTGACCGGCAGGTAAGCCTGGCTGTACATGGTGATGAAGCGGATGCCGCTGCCGTTGGTAAAGGCCAGGGTGCTGTATTGGGCATGGAACATTTGGGCGGCATTAAAGAAAGGCAGTAAGGGAAGGGCATCCGTATCCGGGATGCCGCCGCCAATGAAGCCTTGCAGGAAGGCAACCCGGTTGCTCATTGGGTCGCCGACCATTTCGATAAAGCGGGGAACGGGGAATACATCAATGAGGGCGGTGAAAAAGTGACCCTGCAAGGTGTAATCGCGAATGGTGAGCTCATAATACGCCGGATGGACACCCATGCCGGGCATATCCGCCTGGTTTTCTTCGGGCACTTCCTCGCAGCTGATCACGCTCCCCAGACCGGTGGGGATGATCAAAGTCAGGTTACCGCAGGATACGGTGGTGCCTTGCACAACCGGGTTGGCGGGCGGTGGTTCGGTGGCTGGATCCGGGGCAACGGTACCATTGCCCATGGCAGTCAAGGTGGCATCTACGGCAGCCTGGATATCAGCATCGGAGGCCGGGGTCTGACCGCCGATCACACAGGCAGTGCTCAACACCAATATACAGACGATCAGAAAGATTGAACGCGTACGGGTTTGTTTCACAATAAATCTCCTTGTTTCTTGCCAGGATCAAGTGGAACTGGCGGTCCATCTGGTTATTCCTTATGGTATCACTTGCAGGGACGAAATCAACCGGTCCATCGAAAGTAGAGAGGGTGAAAAACTGTCTCCCGAAGCCTGATTGATATGGGCGGTTGTTTCGGCGATATAGGCTGTGAAATTGTCAACAAAAGCATTCCAGTCTCCGCCCGGGGCGGTACTGCTATCGGGGGGAAGGCCTTCAAGGGAAACCGGCATGATGGCGGAGATCCAATACTGCCCATCGGAGGTTAACCCCTGGAAAGTATAGATCATTTCGTAATTATTCACCGGCAGAAACGCCTGGCTGAACATGGTCAAAAAGCGGACACCGCTGCCGTTGATGAAGGAAAGCGGCTGATATTGGGCGGTGAATTCCTGCATGGCGTGAATTTCGGGCAGAAACGGCAGCGACCCTTCTTCGGGCTGGCCGCCGTTGATCAGGCCTTGCAGCCTGGTGAGGCGCGGAGAAAAGACATCGGGCAAGATTTCCTGGTAACGGGCTACAGGATAGACCCTGATCTGGGGATCAAAGAAATGGTCGCCAAAATAATATCCACCCAGCGTTATCCGGTAATAAGCCGAGTAGGTTTCCTGGTTCATTTGGTTGGGGTCATAGACCTCGGGGATCTCTTCACACATTGCCCCATTGGCAATATCAAAGGGTATAACCACAGAGAAATTCCCACAGGTAATGGTTGTGCCTTCAAAAGAAGTCTGGGGCACTTCAACAGGCACGGGTTCGAGGGCTGTCTCGGTTGTAAGACTGTTTGCTACGGCTGTTAAGGTAGCTGATACAGCCGAATCGATCTCTTGCTGTGAGGGGGTCTGGGCCTGGCCGGCAGGGACGCAGCCTGAAATGATCAGCAAAATACCTACTGTTAAAAGTAGTGATAGCGAATAAGAACGTCTCAAAGAGAAATCTCCTTATTTTCCGGTTAGTACGGAGGTCATCTTTTCGGGGGGGATGGTTTTGCAGATATCGTACACAAAGGCGGTATATTTTGGTGTAAAGGCCGCTACTGCACCTTTAATGATCCAGGTTGTAAACTCGCGTTCACAAGCTCCGCGAAAGGTGGTGAGAATGCAAAATTCAGCAGCATACCCGGCTAAGAAGATGGAATCGACGCCTTTTGAACGCAGGAATTCCTCCAGAGGGGTCTGCCAAAAGGCATTCTGTTTGGTCTTCTGCATGAAGGTATCGGTGGGGGCGAATTGAAAAGCGGGGTACACCTGCCAGGCCGGGCTGCCAGCCGGTTTTTTAGGTCCAGTCTGCTGGATGACAACCACCGGCCAGCCCTGGCGGTGACTTTCTGCCACAAGAGAATTGATAACCCCGATCGAAGCCTTGAATCCGGCCAAATTGGGATTGTCGTCCTCAAAAAAATCGTTTTGGGGATCTAAAACCAATAGTGCGGGTTTCATATATTTACTATAACATGGAACTTTCCGGATGGTATTGGTCGATTGTTTACAATCTCAATACTTATAAGAAATTCGATCGTAAAGGGAAAAAAGATCATGAGTT
>DATMYN010000427.1:0-4670 GCA_035560875.1 Longilinea sp.
GATTTGTGATCAAGGAAGTCCCCATCCATTTTGCCGACCGGCGCTGGGGTACCTCAAAAATGTCGCTGCGAATTCAGATCGAAGCTGCATTTAGGGTATGGACCCTCCCCTTTCTATACCGGAAGTTGGAACGGTAATCGATCCATTCCAGACTCTCCAATCCTTGGGAAATCCAAGGATTTTTGTTTGCTTCCCAGAATCAGGTAGTTTGAAGGCATAATTTATCCATTAATTGTTGACTACATCGTAAGCTGGTTGTAAGGTGGCACAAACCTTGCCCTGTGGACGGAACGGCATTATTTCTCTATACTTAACCTACAAGATGATTCGAGGGTCCAAGCTCGATGTTCGTATAGGAGGAGAACTATGTCCGGCATTAATAAGAATACCGGGCGGAAAGCGGTAATTAACGCAGCCCGCCTGGGCATGGCAGCAGTTATGCTGGCCTTGCTCATCCTGAGTACCCCAAGCCAGGTCCAGGCTTCAGGTGCCCCAGGAGTAACAGTACTGAACGTGGAAAGAGACGCTACAGTTGATACGCAAACGCTTAATTTCCCGGCGAATGAAATCGTGTATGTCTGGATGCGGAGAGTGGGTGCAGGGTCGGAGTATGTAACCGGCGTCTTCAACAGCGCAGATGGGGGCATTATGGGCGTCACGTCGACGATCCCAGCCGCCCTTTACGGTGCTTATCAGATCACCATCGTATTCCGCGGAGAAACATTCACAGCCTCGGCGACATTCGTCAACAATCCCCTGGCTGCACCCGGTGGAGGGACATCCTCCGGCGGGACCAGTGGTACCGGTTCTACCAGCACTACTTCGGCCGGTATCTATGTGCTTAATGTGGTAAGAGACACCTCCATAGATTGCCAAACGTATTATTTCCCGTCCAATGAAAACATTACCGTGTGGATGAAGCGGTACGGCGGAGGAACAGAATACAGCGTCGGTACTTTTAACAGCGCCGATGGCGGTGTTATGGGAGTAACGACCAATATCCCTGCGGCTCTATATGGCTTGTATCAGATCACGGTCGTATTCCGGGGAGAAAGCTTTACCGCCACCAATACTTTCGTGAACAACCCGGATGGTGCGCCAAGCGGTTATGTGCCCTCCGATACAGGCACGTACACCTACAGCGGGTCTTACGGCATCCCCTACACGAACGTAATCAATGTCACCCAAGACTCGACTGTGACTCTGACCGGCATCAACTTCCCCCACGACCTGAATGTCGTCGTCCGCATCGGAGCGTACGGCACCTATGGCGTTGGCGGAACAGTTGTGGATGAGTTCAACCCGGGCTCAAGCGGATCCTTTGAAAGGACCTTCACCATCCCGGCAGCCTACGCCGGAGCCACCCGTCTGTCCATCCGCTTTGACAGCAGCAACGGGTACTACGCCTATGACTGGTTCTACAACTGCAATGGCAGTGGATACAGCCCCTGCACTGGTTCCTCATCCAGTTCTAGCGCAAGTTCCGGTTCCAGCAGCACAACCTCCGAAGTACCCTCTTGGTATTACGGTTATCCGTATTTCTATATTACCGGCGTATCTCAAAACAACTCGGTTACGATCTCAGGGTATAACTTCCCACCTAACCAGACCTTTACTGTGCAAATGGGCGCTTATGGTTCTTATGGGTACGGTGAAGTCCTGACCAGTTTTGATACCGGTACTGGCGGCACATTCACCCAAACCTATACCATCCCGGCCGGTTTAGCCGGTTCCACCCGGATTGCTCTGCGGATGGATAGTAATCTCGGTTTTTATGCGTATAACTGGTTCTGGAACAGCGACGCACCATAACAAGTAACCAACACAAGATGTTCGATGTAAGCAACAGGAGTTGTAGTACCTGTTGCTTACTTTTTTTTGTACAGACAGGCATGGTATAATCCGAAATTAATCCTTTGATCTTATTCTATAAAGCGAGATACCGCATGCAAATGATCAGTTCAGAAATCCCGAACCATTTTAGTCTGCCTCAACGGATCAACCGGCTGGCAGATTTATCCTATAACTTTTGGTGGGTGTGGAATCCAGAATCGCAGCGATTATTCCAAGATGTAGACAAGCACCTGTGGAACAAGGTAAACCATAATCCGGTTGCCTTTTTACATCAGGTAGAAAGACCACGCCTTAATGCAGCCACCAATAATAAGTTCTACCTAGATCTCTACGACCGCGTGATCCGTGATTTTGACGCATATATGAAGATGGATAAAACCTGGTTCAAGCAGACTTATCCGCATGATATTGACCGTCAAATCGCCTATTTTTCCTTTGAATTTGGGCTACACGAATCCCTACCCGTCTATGCGGGAGGTTTGGGGATCTTAGCCGGGGATCACTTAAAAGAAGCCTCGGATATGGGTATCCCTTTGGTGGGCGTCGGTTTCATTTATAACAAGGGCTACTTCTCCCAGCGCATCACGGAAGACGGCTGGCAGGAAACGCGCGATCAAATCATCATCTTTGAAGAGGAACCGATCATTCCGCTTGTCGATAAAGACAACAACCCCTTAATGGCCAGCATTGACCTGCTCGGGCACAAAGTGTGGGTACGCATTTGGAAAGTCCAGGTCGGACGGGTGAGTCTTTACCTGTTGGATTCCAACGTCGAACAGAATACACCTTTTGATCGTGATCTGACTTCGAACCTGTACTCCAACAACCCCGATGTGCGCATCTCCCAAGAGATCGTATTAGGCATCGGGGGTGTAAAAGCCCTGCGGGCTTTAGGTTTACAGCCAACGGTATGGCATATGAATGAAGGCCATTCCGCGTTCTTGACCCTTGAACGAGTGCGAGAGCTGATCGCTGATAGTAAAGCATCCGGAAAAGAAAAGACCTTCGCCGAAGCTTCGATTGAAGTCCGCCGCACCAACATCTTTACCACCCACACGCCTGTGCCGGCCGGTAATGATGTGTTTCAGACCCTGCTGGTTGATAAATACTTCGGCTCGCTGTTACCCGAGTTACGCCTGACGCGGGATGAATTCCTTGAACTGGGCCATCAAGCCCAAGATTGGGGTGATTCTTTCAGCATGCCGGTATTGGCGCTGAAATTATCCGAACGCTGCAACGCGGTTTCGGAGCTTCACGGACAGGTATCACGGAAAATGTGGAATTTCCTTTGGCCGACCAAAGCGGTGGATGATGTACCCATTTCCCATATTACCAATGGGGTGCATATGAACACCTGGCTGGCGCGGCGCATGCGCGTGCTGTACGGGCGCTACCTCGGAGCGGATTGGTTGGACAATCTGGATAATCCCGATATGTGGGCTGGCATTGACAATATTCCGGATAGTGAGATCTGGCTTGTCCGGCGGCACCTGCGCCGCAAACTGCTGACCTTTATCGAGGAACGGGCACGGCTGCAATGGCTCACCACCCGCATCCATCCGGTTCAGATCATCGCAGGCGGTGTGCTGCTTGACCCCTATGCATTAACCATTGGTTTTGCCCGCCGGTTTGCCACTTACAAACGCGGCAACCTCATCTTGCGGGATGTCGACCGGTTGATCAATATCGTCAACAATACCAATATGCCGGTGCAGTTCATCTTTGCAGGTAAAGCACACCCAGCGGATGAATTGGGTAAGAAGATCATCCAAAAAGTGTATTGGGCGGTGAAAGACGCCAAAATGGGCGGCCGTCTGGTATTCCTGGAAGATTATGATATGAATGTTGCCCGATATCTCGTTCAGGGTGTGGATGTGTGGATGAACACCCCCCGCCGGCCGTATGAAGCCAGCGGAACGAGCGGGATGAAAGCCGCCATGAATGGCGTGCTGAATTTCTCCGTCCTGGATGGCTGGTGGCGGGAAGGGTTCAATGGTCACAACGGCTGGGGTATCGGTGAGGATGCGGATAACGGCGATTGGGAAGCCCAAGACGCCGCCGATGCGGAGAGCCTTTACAGCACATTGGAAAATGATATCGTCCCGTTGTTTTACAATAACCGTTCAGCCGAAAATTATCCGGTGGAGTGGATCAAGTGGATGCGGCAATCCATCCGGACCCTGGCGCCTCAATTCAGCACCCGCCGGATGGTCAAAGAATATATGACGAAAATGTACGAACCGGCTTTAAAATCGATCAAGCCGGCAAAGAAGTAAGGAGATTTGAATGACTTTTGAATTAACTTGGGCAGCCGTTGGTATCGGGCTGGGAATATTTGCCCTGCGGGTTGTGGATATGTCGATGGACACCATCCGCGTCTTGTTTGTGGTAAGAGGGCGTAAATTACTGGCATGGATACTCGGCTTCTGCCAATCACTCATCTTTATCGTTGCCATCAGTTCTGTTTTAACCGGCGATATGAACGTCGCCTCCATTTTGGGGTATGCAGCCGGTTTTGCCACCGGTAACGTAGTGGGAATGTTGATCGAAGAACGCCTGGCCATCGGCCATATCCAGGTAACCGTGATCAGCAGCACCCGCGGGGCTGAGGTAGCCGAGGCCTTACGCGCCCACGGTTTCGCCGTGACAGAGATATCCGCACGCGGTAAAGACGGGACTGTGACGATCTTGCATTGCTCTGTCCTACGTAAGGAAGTGGACGACCTGGATACGATCGTACTGGAAGTTGATCCCAGCGCCTTCGTGACCGCAGAAGACGTGCGCCCCATCCGGCGCGGTTATTGGCGGGTATAAAA
>DATMYN010000428.1:0-2992 GCA_035560875.1 Longilinea sp.
ATCAATGATTATATACTCATCCTTTATCAACAAACGACCTTCCTTTTTAGAAGGAAGGTCGTCATCATGCCTCACCGGTCTGTATTAATGCTCATGAAAACCATTCGAGTAAAATATGGGTAGACTGGGTTTATGCTTTCCGTAGCAAGTAAAAACCGAAGCCCATCGTATCAATCCCCCAGCGTATATACCCGCTTTGCCACATTCTTATTTTCTCGATCTTTTCCGTCGTTTCTGCATTGGCTGGTTGATCCAAAATTTCCAGATATTTCCTCCGGCTGACCGAACTTTCAAAATCATCCCATTCGTCCGCATTGCTGCGGCAGACATATAAGGGAATAAAACCGTTTTGTACCGCTTTATCAACCGTTGCGGCATGGTCAAAATATGGGTTTTCACCATCCATCAATTGTAAATACTCTTCGAGTGGTTCTTTTTTCCAGAATATTGTCCCAATAAGCAGTAGCCCATTTTTCGATAAGTATGGTTTTAATGTTTTTAAAGCGCCTTCGTACCCCCCGAAGATGAATTCGGAACCAATGCAAATAATAAGATCGTAAAAACCGGTCTGAGCTGAAAAATCCGCTGCAGCTTGTGCTTTAAAAACCACCTTGCCTGATTTCACCCGCGAGTTGGCTTTCGCGTGTGCTTTTTCGATAAGGCTCTGGTTGAGATCGAAGCCAAAGCCGTTGATTTGATAGCGTTCAGCCACGCGGGTCAAGAATTCCCCATCCCCGCAGCCCGCGTCCAAGACCTGGCTATGGGGTTTGAGATCGAATTGTTCGATGATCCGGACCGCTTTAGAAACGCTCAAGGGGCAGTTGAACAGCATTGGCATTGTTAGGATCTCCTCTACCTCACCATAAAATCACAGATAAAACATCCTTTTTACCGGAATGATTGGTATGCCGCGATGATACCATACGAACCAAAGACCCCCAGGCACTAACCCAAGACCCACCTGGAACAAAGTCTTGGGTTCCTGGCCTATACCCATGCGAGAGTGCATCGGGATCAGGGTGTTTTTGCCACCCAAACCATGCTAGGACTGTCGTCTTGTAATTCCTGGCGAAAGAAATCTCCGTATACGGACTCTATAGCAAAGCCGGCATGCGCTAACAGGTGCTCCATCTCGAACCTAAAGATACAATGCAGCCGGGTCAATTCACCCTCAACCCGGTTGACAACTTGTCCATCGCCATCCATCTCTTCCCAGATCGTTTGCGTGATGGCGGTTTGAGTGGAGGGCTCATAAGACCATGCCCGTAAGGCGCGGGTTTGACGCCCTGTTTGGGGGTGCTTGAATTGCTCTTCCTCTTCAAATACACCTCTTTTCTCGCCGCACAATTCCCCCAACCAGATCATGTTCTCCAGGTTCATATGGTCAAGATGTACCACCAGCATTCCCCCGGGTTTAAGGTGCCGCCGGATGCTTTCAAGGCACGCGGCCTGATCCTGAGGGTCATTCAGGTTTTGGAACGAATGCCCGGGGATGAGCGCAAGGTCAAACTTTTCTTGCAGTTGGAAGTTGCGCATATCCCCTTCCACCCAACGGATATTCTCCCGTCCGGCGCTCTTTCGCCTGGCCACATCGATCATCTTCGAAGACAGGTCAAGCCCACACACATTGACCCCATCTTGCGCCAAACGGATGGCCACCCTTCCGGTACCGCAGGCGATCTCCAATACCGACCCACTAATGGTTTTAGCCTTGGCTGCCATTCCTCGATAAAATTCGATCTCTCCCGGCCAATCAGACACGGAATCATCGTAAGTTTGAGCATAGAATTCAGAAGAATTTTGTTGGTTTGTTGATTGTTCCATTGATCACTTCTCCTATCGTGCAACAACCGCGATTGTTTACAGCCTTATCTGTACCGTTTTCTGATCTGCGTTTTCGCCCAGGCATAATGGCTGCACGTGTTGCCGGCAATATAATCGACCAGCACCAGCTTCCCTGTCCAGGGATAACGTCCCTTGCCAAACATATCCTCTTCCGGGATGGCTTCTATTACATCCATCACTTCCTGAAAAGAGGCCTGGAACTCAGTCAGGACGTCCTCCAAATTGCGATCTTTATTCTGGGCGTAGATGCGCTCGTTGATGGAATCCATGGCCGTTTGGCACATACCTACAGGGGATGTTTCCATGGCGCTGCCCTTCAACCCGGCGGAATACCAGCCCAGGAACAGTTTTTCCCAGGCTGTCAAATGGGCCAGAATGTCCTTCACCGACCAGGCGCCCGTCACTCCCGGCCTCAGCATTTCCTCTTTCCCCAAATCAGCCAGGTTCTTCTCAAGCCGCCGGCGTTCGGTGTAAATATCTTTTAGAAGCTGCGCTTTACTGGTCTGTTTTGGCATAGTCTATCTTCCTTCGTTTCATTTTACTCATAGGAAAAGAAAACCAGTATGCATCACCCAATCTATTGTAGACATGATATGGATAAGTGAATAGCCCATTTTAGATAGGGTTGCTAAATGATATGCGTGCGATACAGAAATTTTTCTTCACTTTCGTTAGCGGGCTTTTACCACCATCCTGATCTTTGCTGCCATCTGAACCGCATCCATAAGGATCAATGTTCCAACCACGATGGCGACGTCCGGCAGGAAACCGGTGAACCATACCCAGTTGAAGCCGCGATGAAGAAATGCCGGGACAATGAATACTACAGCAACAACCGAAAAGGCAATGCCCACAATATGTTTGGAGATGTCCAGCCAACGCTGGCGGTTGTTCCAGGTCAACATTTTCAATCGCCACTTGGGCAGGTTGATCAAACTGCGAACGGTAAGACCCAAAATAACAAGCCAGGCGATAAATAGCCCCCAACCATAGATGATCGAGGAGACGCCTTCCGGCGGCAGGGCATGCCCGGTCAGCAGACTTACCACCGACCAGAAGAAGGTGTTGTAATCGCTTAGGTCTTTGATGAGGTGGTTTTCGTTGAACAACATCACCACCGTCAGTCCGTTTTCCGGCAGGATCAACA
>DATMYN010000429.1:0-12589 GCA_035560875.1 Longilinea sp.
ACCCAATAAATTGGAATAATCTTCCTTACTTTACGCCTATTCGCCGAAAAGTGCTCCAAATTATACTTCAGTTATTCGGTGCTATAATCTAGCCATGCCCGCCTTAAGTGAAAAAGTGCTGGTACTGAACGCTAATTTTGAACCTATACATGTCTGTACGATGGAACGTGCCGTCGGTCTCATGTTGACCGAAAAGGCATCAATGGTGTTGAATGGCCGCGGGGTGATTCGGACTGCCATCTCCACCTTTCCACGACCCTCAGTCATCCGTCTGCAGAATATGGTGCATAGGCCGCGCCCTGCGGTGAAACTAGTCCGCCGTGAAATATTGCGCCGTGACCATTACACCTGCCAATACTGCGGTAAACATACCCCTGAATTGACCGTTGACCATGTTATCCCCCGCCACCTGAATGGACCGCACGCCTGGTGGAATGTGGTCGCAGCCTGTCCATCCTGTAACCACCGCAAAGGGGGGCACACGCTGGATGAAGCATCCATGCAGCTTTTGCATGTACCCAAAGAACCTCCCCCGACAGCGGAGTATATCTACGGCCGCCACTTGGTAGAAAATCGGGAGTGGGAACCCTTTTTACACGGTTGGTAGTTCAGGAAAGATCGATGCGCATAAAGTCTTTGGCCAGATCCACACGGCCCAGGAAACCTTGGCGCGCCTCTCGCAGCATGCTTTCGTGATCCCCCTTCGGGTCATAATGGATCAAATACAGTGCCTTTGCACCCGCTTCAACAGCCGATTGAGCCGCTTGAGCTGGGGATGAATGCCATTTACCCGCTCCGGCTGCTTCATGCAGCAGTACATCCACACCATGCGCCAGGCGGATGATGGCTGGGCAAGGTTCGGAATCGCAGGTATAGGCTAACGATTTTCCCTGCGGGCGCAGTTCAAACCGCAATCCCATGGTCGGGATGACGTGCTGGACCAGCGAACCGGTTACTTTGATCTGGTCATCATCGATAAGGATATTATTTTCTTGTTCGGGGAAACTATGGAAAACTACCGGGTAAAATCCGGGCCAGGTTTTCCAGCGGTACAATTCCATCATGGCTTCAATACGCCGGATCACATCCTCCAAACCATATACATGTAATTCTTGTTTTCGCCCTAACAACCACATATCCATGAACATCAACGCGATCCCACTCACATGGTCAGGGTGGAAATGGGTCACGATCACTTCTGTTAACGACTGCCATTCGATGCCTGCCATTTGCATGCGGACGATCGGGTTGCTGGCGCAATCAACCAGGATCGTATGCTGGCCGTGTTGGAGGATCAGGTGGGTATTTTCAGTACTCGGTTGAGCAACCGCGAAGGCAGAACCCAGGATGGTTAGTTGTGACATGGGACTTACTCCTTAGCCTTATTGTAGCAGGGAGATCAACCACAATGCAATCCGCGGAGTAACCCAGGCTTCCACACAAGCGGCTGCAAAGAGGAGCGGGATCACAACCCCCACCATAACCTTAGCCCATTCCCCTAATGAAGCCAGCCATACCTCTCCAACCGTTCGTGTTCGGTCAGGAGTGGCTAAAATGGCTCCGGCTTGCAATACTGCTGCGGCTGCTAATAAAACAGCCGGGATCTCGATCACTCCATGCGGCAGGATAAACCCAAAAAAGTATTGCATCGGAGAGATGCCGTTGACATTCAATAGAGCCATCAAATAACCGGTCACACCCATAGTCAGCATCACCGGCAGGGTACCCAGAATGCCAAATGAGATCGCCCCCATGATCAGCGCTAATAACAGTACGCGTACATTCTGCCACCAAATCGCCAAGACGGGCAAGAACGAGAAAACCGGGTACATCTGCAGGATCCCTTGCAGGTTCTCACCAAGACTTTCCAATCCGGTCTGGTCAAGTGGAATATTGAACCTTTCTATCTGTATGGATCCCAGATAACCCCCAACTATAGCTAGCACGACCATGATCCAAAACGGCCAGCGTAACCGCTTTAAGGATGCCGGGATGGAATGTTTATACCAATCGATAAATGAAGTAGCGCCCCCTTTAAAGGTATCGGCAAATACTCTCCACCCCCATTTAAGATTTAGCACATCGATCTCGCGCCCCAGCATATCCTCACGGTGGAAATGCGCCAAACCGACCCGGATCAGAAGGATCGATACGACCGTTAGTCCAAATACTGCCCACCATAAGGTGCCAAAATCACCCCAGAACATTACCACACTCTCCCCTTGGATGAGCAGAGCTGCGGGAATAATGATGAAACTGGAAAGCAGGTTGGCAGACCGTATCGAAGTGGCCTGGGTCGAGACAACCACTGCACCGCTGACCATCATCAATGCCTGCACGATCGTCAACACAAAGATCAAGATCATCATGCCAAGCGGTGGTAAGGGTACATCGGTTATGACCAATCCACCGATATAAACCGTCATGCCCAGGAAACTGGCAAACAAGGGTGGTACGGTGGCCGCTAAAAGCTTGCCAAGGTATAACTGCCAATCATCAAGGGGGGTGTTCAGCAGCGGTTCAATACTGCCGCGTTCTTTTTCTCCCACAAATGAATCAAGGGCAATTACTAATGAGACCGAGATGGGAAAGAAACCCACGATCATCATCAGGAAAGGCACCAAACGTTCACCGATCAATGACGCGCCGTATTGGTTGACAAAGTCCAGCATTTGCTGGGCAGTAAAATTCATTAGAAAGGGGAAGAAAACGGTAAGTCCCACTACTGGGAAGATGACACGCCAATCTCGCAGTTGATCGCGGATCTCACGGCGGGCGATATTTAATGCCGGTCGGATTGCGTTAAGCATGGTTCTCTCGATTCACTGCTTCTAAATACGCTTCTTCAAGACTCTGGCGCACCTCTTCAAAAGAGGTCACTTCCAACCCTGAACTCATTAATATCCGTAATAAAGCCGGATTATTGGTTTGTGGATTTTCTACGGCAAAGCGCAGCCAGGTATCGCCGCGATCGACCAATTCAATGCCTTCGGGTAAACGCTCGTTCCATTTTTTCACCGGTACTGCCAGGCGGGCTTCATAACGGGGTTCACCCAAGAGGCTCCGCTTTAATTGAAGCACCGTATCCTGAAAGATGATGGCGCCTTTGCGAATGATGGCGATTTGATCGGCCAGTTCTTCTGCTTCAACAAGATTATGCGTACACAGGATTATCGTGCGGTCAGTGGAGCGCAAGTTGGCGATGCTGTCGCGTACCATGCGGGCGCTCTCCGGATCCATGGCTGAAGTGGGTTCATCTAAAAGCAGCACGGGGGGTTCATGCAAGAGCGCCCGTACCAAGGCTAATTTTTGCCGCATCCCTTTGGAATACTCCCCCAACCGGCGTCTGCGGTCATCGAACAAACCAAACTTTTTCAGCAGCTCATCAATGCGTTGGTTGATTACACTCGTGGACAGGTTGTAAAGGTTGCCGTAAAACTGCAAATATTCTTCTGCATTCATGCGGTTATACAAACCATGATGTTCGGTTAGAACACCAACCGAGCCGCGTACCTTATTGGGATGTTCAACCACATCATATCCGGCCACAACCGCCTTCCCCCGGCTGGGTGTCAATACAGAGGTCAACATGCGAACCGTGGTTGTTTTACCGGCGCCGTTTGGCCCCAATAGCGCTAATACTTCTCCATTGGCTACATCCAAGGAGACATTATTGACAGCCACAAAATCGCCAAAATTCTTGCCAAGGGATTCAGTGTGGATCATTTACGTATTGTCTACCTGTATTATTCTTCCACTACGTCCGCTGTATTGGTTTCTTTATTGTTTTTCCGAGGGATGTGCCGCCATAATAATACAACGGTTGATACTACCAACAACACAATCATCAACGCCTGATTGGCATTAATGCCTACAATTTGGGATGTGTCTAATCGCAGGAATTCAAGTGAAAAACGACCAATCGCATAGAATCCCATATACACCATGAATAAATCACCATGGCGAAGCTTTTCACCAAACCGGCGGTTTAGCCACAGTAATAATCCTAAGTTCAAGAGGTTCCAAATCGATTCATACAAGAAAAGGGGGTGATACGTGGCTACATCCGAAAATGCGGGCAGCCGGTGAGCTTCATCAATGTAGATCGCCCAGGGCAATGTGGACGGAGCACCGTACAGTTCCTGGTTGACAAAGTTTCCCCAACGGCCGATGGCTTGAGCCAATGCCAAACCCGGAGCAACAATATCGGTCCATTCCGCAAAAGAAATCGGTTTATTCCGGTTATAGATCCAAACCGCCAAGGCGCCCCCGGCAATGGCTCCCGGGATACCCAAACCGCCGTTCCAAACCTCCAAAATAGCTAGTGGATGGCTTAGATAATAAGCAGTAGTCAGCCCGGCAGCTACATTGGAAGCCGATGGTGTAAAAATGTGCCAAAGGCGAGCCCCAATGATCCCGCCGATCAACGCCCAGGGAAGCATATCCCACACCATTTCAGGATCGATCCCCCGTCGTTTCGCTTCACGGGCAGCCAGAATAGCCGCCATTAAAGCACCAAACATTAAAATTACGCCATACCAATGTACTTCCAGGGGGCCGATTGAAAATCCTGTTCGGGTCATGAGGTACCTCTATAAGGGAGTGGATGAAGCCGTTTGTTTTTCCTTTTCGGCTTGCATGGCAAGGCGGGCTTGCCGGCGTACGTAATAGATACGTTGCAGGGCGGTGAAATTTCCCAAGATCGCCAATACCCATAAAGCGACCATGGGGATGTTGAATACCAGACAAGGGATAAGCACTAAATATCGTTCAAGCCGGCTTAATAATCCAATTTTGGCTTCATATCCCAAAGCTTCCGCTCTGGCCTTTACATATGAAACAAGGATGGATGCCGCCGCGGCGATATAGACCAAAATCGCACCGGTTGGGTTCCCATGTTGGACAAAATACACCAACAAACCGCCTAATAAAAATAATTCGGAATAGCGATCGGTGACAGAATCCACAAAAGCACCCAGGCTGGTTACTTCGCCGCGCATCCGAGCCATGGTACCATCTACCGCATCGAGCGGCGCCAATATCAGAACGACAATACCACCCCAGGTGATGTATCCCAATCCGATCAATACAGCTCCGGCAATATTACCGATCAAACCCAACAAGGTGACCGAATTCGGCTTTAGTCCCACGTTGATCAGGAATCTCGCTATGGCATCGATAACGCCTTTGAATAAACGGCGCATTTTATCGGTGAATGTCAATCGTTCTGCTTTTATTTCTACATTTTCCACGGTTCACCTATCCACAAGCGGATTATATCAACGGCTTATGCTATCGTACCCAGGGCAAACTGTCAAGCAAAGGTACAGCCTGAGGCTATTCGCCCTCGTCTGCATCCTCTTCATCAGGGGAGATCAATACTTCACGCTCACGCCCCCCACTAACCGCTGGCCCAACAACACCTTGTTCTTCCAATTCATCGATCAACCTGGCAGCCCGCGGGTAACCGATGCGCAGCCGGCGTTGAAGCAGGGATGCGCTGGCGTGTTGAGCTGTCCGCACCACTTCAATCGCCTGTTCCAACAAGTCATCGCCGCCTTCTTCCGTGCTTTCGATCATCGATTCCCACGGGGCCGGTTCAAGTTCGGTTTGACCGGCGTTCCATTTTTGCCAGAATTCCACCACACGGGTCACTTCAGGGTCGGTAACGATCGCCCCCTGAGCTCGCATGGGGGTACCGGCTTCTGGGTTCAAGAAGAGCATGTCGCCCTTCCCTAATAGTTTCTCGGCTCCGTTCACATCCAAGATCACGCGCGAATCGATAGCTGTAGCAACGGAAAAGGCGATCCGGGCGGGGAAATTGGCTTTGATCAATCCGGTTACCACATCCGTGCTGGGTCGTTGGGTAGCCACAACCAGGTGGATCCCAACCGCCCGAGCCATTTGAGCCAAACGTACCAAAGCCGGTTCGGTCTGTTCGGGGTCTTGCATCATCAGATCGGCCAATTCATCGATCAATACCACGATGCGCGGCAGGGTCGGTTCTTTCTTGCGCTGCATCTTGGCATTGTAAGTATCCAGGTCACGGGCATGCGCATCTTCCAGAATGCGGTAGCGCCGGTCCATTTCGGCTAATGCCCAGCGGAGGACTGCCACCATCCGGTCGGGTTGGGTTTCCACCTGCCCTAATAGATGAGGCAAGCCGTTGAAGCGGGCTAATTCCACCATTTTCGGATCGATCATGGCTACCCGCAGTGTGTCGGGAGTGTTGTTCATCACCAAACAAACCGTCAAAGCCTGTATACAAACCGATTTTCCCGAACCGGTTGTACCGGCGATAAGCAAATGCGGCATTCGGGAAAGGTCGGCGGCCACCGCCTGTCCAGCCACATCCCGGCCTAAGGCAAATGCTAATGGTGAAGCCTGGCGTACAAAGGCATCCGACTCGAGCATGGATCGTAATCGCACTATGCTGATATGTGTATTGGGAACTTCAATACCTACATAAGGTCGTCCGGGAACCGGCGCTTCGATACGCAACCGTTGGGCAGCCAGTGCCAGGGCAAGGTCGTTCTGCAGGGATGAGATGGCTGCCACTCTTACCTTTTGCTGCACCATTTCTCCATCCGGGCCTAACTTTTCAACTAATCCCGGTTCAACCGCATACTGGGTTACGGTCGGACCGACGCGGTACCCCACCACCCGGGTAGGCACGCCAAATTCAGCCAGGGTCTGCTCGATCTTGGCAGCTGCCTCGCGGATCGCTTCTTCATCAGGGCGGTTGCCGGGGTCATGCAGCAACAGATCAAGGGGAGGAAGCCTGCCATCACGGTTTAGTGAAGCCGAAGCCCGCTCCTCGGGGGAAATATCGTTGACCGCTTTCGGTCTCACCGGCGCTGGCGAGGTCCCGTCGGAAGGAACTGACAGTTGTGACCTTGTATTGCTCTCCCCCCCTGCCAGCCAGTCACGCATAGCCCGTTTCCAGGTGTCCGGTATTCCGATCCCATTGATCAAAAATACAATGATCAAAAGGAGGAACAAAAGTGTGCTAAACGGCATGGGTAAAAGGAAATTGACCAACGAGGCTATACCCCATCCAATTACACCCCCATGCGCGATCAAGACCTCATTTTCAAGTTCAAGACCGCTGAAAATTGCCAGCATAGCCATAATACAAAAAGCAAGACCTTCCCAGGCTAATACCTTTTTGAACGGGATACCAGGCAGTTGTGTAAAATGGTTGCGCAGGGCGGCGAAACCCAAGAAAACAAAGAATACAACCGCAAAATAACTACCCACCCCCATACCCAAGCGTAACAAATCGACCCAAGGAGTAATGATACCGCCTTGGGTTAATCCGAGCAGACCTAACAAGGTCATTAGTGCAATCGCAAACAGGATAATTCCAACAATATCCCATCCGAACCGGTCTAAGCTAAACGGCATCCGCTCCCCGGATGTTGGTTCTATTTCATCCTGTGGTACCTGTAAGCTTGCCCGGTTCGTCCGGGATGTAGATTTTGATCGAGTAGGTTCTGACTTCATTCGACCGGAGCTAATCCTAATCCCAAGCGGCGTCTTTCCGCTTCGAGGTGGAGTATTACCACGCGGACTTCCTCGCCCTCTGACAATAAATCCTTCACTTCATGCACATTCGGAGGGAACATGATCGATGACACGTGGATTAAACCTTCAATCCCCTCTTTAAGTCGTGCAAATGCCCCAAATTTCATGATGGATGTGATAGTGGCTACGGTAATATCACCGGCTTTGTAATTTGCACTCACCACTTCCCATGGATTTGGGGTAAGTCTTTTCAAACTTAGTGCGATCCTGGAATTCTCTTCACTTAACTGCATGACCAAAACATCGATGGTTTGTCCGACTTGGATAACCTCATTCGGATGTTGGACCCTTCCCCAAGATAATTCTGAAACATGGATCAAACCTTCAACACCACCCAAGTCGACGAACGCGCCAAATTCTGTCACATTGGTTACAGTACCGGATATGACCGTATTTGGGGCTAACTGGTGAAACAGTTCTTTGCGTTTGCCTTCTCCGGCTAAGGCAGCCCGTTCCGAGAAAACAACCCTATCTTGCGTTGGTTCGCATTCGATCACTTTTACATGGATCTTTTTGCCAACATAACTCGTCAATAAATCCCGCCGACCTTCCTCGCGATTTGGGTCAGCCGGAGCATTGATGATATGAGAGATCGGTACAAATCCTTGAATGTGATCGCCTTCTACCAGCAACCCACCCCGGTTATACCCATAAACCAACAAATCCACTACTTCATCATTTTCAAAGAGGTCTTGGATGTGGTTCCAATCTACATCATCAGGACTCGAAGATTGTGCTGCCAATTGTGGAGCATTATCTGTTCTCGTTGGTTCTGGTATTGATGTGGGGGTTGTACTCTCTTCTTCGGTCAATACCGAAGCCCACCAACCCTCATCCGTCGGATCAGCACCATTATCCGGCGGGGGAACTTTATTATTAACCATTCAACATCCTCCCCAGATGAACTATCAGTACCTAATACTATACTAAATTTTTGTATTTTCCGCAATCAGTCTGCTACACTAATTCTTGTTCCATTGTCAACATTATCCGAGCAACTTCATCAATAGCCACCCTTTGTTTCCGATATAGATCAGCTTCCGAGATGGCCAAACGGCTGGCAATCTCGCGAACTTTTTTCCCTTCAAGGAACTTCATGACCAGGATATTGTACAGAATCCATTCGGCGGTATATCGGCGTTCTCCCTCGGGCTTTAGTTTGTCGATTGCATCCCGTAATATGGCCCGCAGGGCGTTCGACGAGTTTTGTTCATGCCCTTCCAGAGCATTTTGGACAATGTGCATCTCCACCAACGGGTTTTCCGTAAGCCTGGGACCGCCCCAATAATGAGTAAGTGCATCACGTACATACTGAGCAACTTCTTCACGTTGAGCTGGTTCTTCATTTAAAACCGCATTTCGGTTAAATCGCCCGGCTGCCCTTAACCGTTGGATCAAATCAACCTGTGGGGTTAATTTTTGAGCCGCCAAGAAGACCTGTTCTTGCATCTGCCAATCGCGCAAAGCCAAACCGGTGCGGATGACCAACCTGGATAGGATGGTATCCATTTCCGGGAGTAACGCGGTTTGAGTGGCTCCGCTGATGAATAGATACCCCACCAATTCATGAGTATTATCCATCACCCCATCCCGTAAAACAATGACCCACCATTCTTTAAATCGCTGCGGATCTTCTAATTCCGAGTTTTCCCGTAGCCATTGGGGCAATTCCCCATCACTGCTTAAGTCGATTGGTAACGGCTTGCCAATACTGGTTAATTTTTGTAGCCCTGCCGGTTTTTCCAATACAATAAAAGCCCCGGTGGCTTGCAGGTGATCGATAACCGCTCCCAGAACAAGCTCCAGGAATTGGTTCAGGTCGTTTCGGGTCAACAACCTATCCTGCAAAGAGGTCAGTACAGCCAGGTCTTGGTCATCTTTATCGAAGAACAACCATTTTTCAAGGTATGGTACGAATACAGTAATGATGAATTGCATTAAGATGATCGTAGCAACTGTAATGACCGGTATCAAGGCATCGACATTGATCGTGAAGAGACTACCCGAACGCCTCACCATGGTCGTTAATGCCAAGACCAGCCCGGCGGTTACCGGTCCGCGCAGAATCCATCGCAATAATCGGGTCTTGACTACCCGATCCGGCCAACTGGCTCCAAAGAAACTAACCGCATACGCCATCACGATCAACAAACCAACCACTAAAAAGTTGGCTAATCCAGCCAGAAGCCAAAAGACCAAGGTATTCGAGGAAGCAAAATTGGATCCGAAAAGAAGGTACGGGAATGAACCTAATGCCGGAGCGGTAGCGCCCAGTAATAAATATCCCAAGCGCCGTTTACTAGTCTCAGTGACCGCTCTGCGGTACGAGCGCAGAAAATTAAGGAAGGTCATGGCCATGACCACCAGATAATACAACGTGAACACATCGGTGATCAAGGTTGGTTGTAAATGCGGAGCTGGAGGCTCGTTCAATACAACCGGTCCAACCAGAATGCCGATCGGAAGCCCTAACAAAAAGAGGAAGGAGCCAAAATACGTGATCCGAACTACCAGGCGTCGTTTCCACTTGCTGGGTTTCCCCATCGTTGCCAGGAGGATATCGGAGAGGTTGAAGTACATCCCCGGAAGTAAAACGATCCCGACCCACTGCATGTGCAGCCAGAATTCAACTTCCCATGCTGTTGGGGCTGAAGTGCCAAATGCCTCGGTGGCAAAGATGACGGTAACATCAAGTAATATCAAAGCAAATAAGCGCATTACCCTATCCCGCAGATTAAGGGATAAGGCAAATAACAGCAGGGAAAATGCCGTGATGGCAATCCCGGCGGTTAAGATCTCGCTGATCGTTCTGGTTATCTCAATCAAACCGGTTACTCTGGAGGCTCCTCTTTAATGTAATGCAGTCGTGAAAAACAAACCAATTTCCTGGTTAGGAAAATAATGGTCATTATAGCCGCAAAAACTTAACCCAAGGTGCTGTGCCAGACAAATACCCGGGTAATTTTTGGTTGTCATTTCCATGGTGAAACTATGTAAGAACCGCCGCCGGCTCCAATCTTGAGCCGCCATCAATAGAGCGGTCGCAATCCCCTGCCGGCGCATGGTCGGGCAAACAACCACATCCATGACCTGGGCGATAGTATTAAAGGAATCGATCTGTAGATCAAGATATCCCGCAATTTCATCTTGGACTGCAGCGGTTAAGATCAAAGCCCGGTTTTTCCATTCATCCCTTAAACTAGCCGGGGGACGCGGGTACCCCACCCGTACAAGTCGGGGTAAGCGCATTTCACGAAATTGGATCGATAGCTGCCCTTCCTCTTGCGTTCGATCCATTTGCCATACACGGTTCGTTTCAACCCAATGGTCAATATTTAATAGCGTATCAACTTCACTTGATAAAGAAGGCCGGATCTCAACTTCTGGCATTTCAGTCTTCCACTCCTTAAGGTGCGGCTACCTGCACATCGATCGTACAGGCCGGGAAAGCATTATTTTGGTTATCATATACCACTAAACGTAACTGGTAATCACCTGGGGTGCGTTCACTGGTATCCCAGGTACCACCCAGTGCATCATCAACTACAGGTGAACTCCCCCCGGCGATCGTAACCCAAATTTCGCTGCTCTGTTCGCGGTATTCATACTTATAAAAGCCCAGGTTCGTAACATTGACCGTCCCGGTCATTTCCACGCTTCCGCTGATTGTATCTCCGTCAATTGGAGAGGTCCATTCGATCTGCCCTTCCGTACAACCTTCGCTTGTTATGGCTTGGGTTGGGTTCACCCCGACCACATTATCCGGGCCGGGAGTACCGCCGCTTAACAACGGTTGATCGGTGGAAAGCAGATTGGCGGTCGGGGTCGCCAGAGAGGTCAATAAGGGATAGCGCACCGATAAGATCGATACGACGGTGACTTCTGCAATCAAAAAAACCGCGATCAGCCCTAACCCGGTAAAAGCAGATGCCATACTTCGCTGAGCCATCTCTTTTTCGAGGCCAAAAATAGCCAACCGCCAATCGTTTATCGCGTAAAACAATCGACGCAGGTAAACAACGCCCATAATACCCAGAACGATATAGATAAAGGGTTCGGCAGCGGTTAAAAATTGTAGGAGTGATTGCATATCGGAGTAAGCAGCACCGTTCTTTCGCTTTACTTGAGTGTGCTCAAGACTCCGCGAATGATCTTGATCATTTTTGGTCCAATGACCTGGCCTGCTTGTAATACCTCCTCATGGGTTGTTACGGTGTTCCCATCGAGGTTGGCTTTATTGCTGACACCGGAAAGTCCGAGCGATCTTACACCGCCATGGTGGGCTACGATCACTTCAGGTACGGTGGACATACCGACTGCATCTGCCCCTATCATGCGTAAGAAGCGCAGATCAGCCGGCGTTTCAAAGGATGGCCCGGATAAACAGATATACACACCTTCATGCACAGAAACACCGGCATTTTTCGCCGCGCTGTGCGCTAGCTTCAATAATTCGCGGTCATAGGCCTGGCTCATATCCGGGAAGCGCTCACCAAAGGAATCAAGATTCGGTCCACGCAGCGGGTTGATACCGGTCATAGCGATCAAGCTTAGGTGATCATTGATCAGCATTACATCGCCCGGTGCATAATCAGGGTTGACAGCCCCCGAAGCGTTGGTTACGATCAAGACCTCGATACCAAGTAACTGCATAACCCGGATGGGCATCGTCACTTCTCCCAGGCTGTAACCTTCATAAAAGTGGATCCGCCCTTGCATAACCACTACCGGAACATCCTCTAATTTTCCAAAAACCAGGCGCCCTTCGTGTCCTTGAACAGTCGTTACCGGCCACCCCGGTATATCCTTGAAGAGGATAGCCTGTTGATCGGTTACCGCATCCACCATTTGGCCCAACCCGGACCCAAGGATCATACCGACCCGCGGTTTTAACGAAACGCGCTGTTTGATAAAGTCTGTTGCGCGCTCAATTTCCTGAAGGGTAACATATTCACTCATTGTTTTTCCTCTACTGTGGTTAATTATGCAGATGAACCAATTT
>DATMYN010000430.1:0-3371 GCA_035560875.1 Longilinea sp.
ATGCCAACCCGGATCTTTCAAAAAAAAATAAGTTGTAAGCATCACCCTCGTGAATTACCATCAGTTCTTTATCGTGTAAACAATAAAGGACTGCTTTTTGGACATTACTTTGTTTTTGAATATACCGGTAAACACAGATCCGATCAGGATCAGCCATCCACTGTACAGCAGCGATCGCCAGTGGATCAATTCCTACACCTTGCTTTTCCTTTTGGATCAATTTATGGTCAAACAACCATCGTTGACCCGAATCAAGGTCATCTTGGTTGATTTGTTTGGGAAGATCCAATAATGGCAGATCGATTACACCAACAGCTGTCCGCAGGTACTGCAGGGCTTGAACCATTAAATTGAGAGTAAAGGTATTTTTATCATTCATGATGTTATGGTCGGATCGAATAGTAACCATTAGCGCCGCGGCTCCACATGTTGGAGAAAGTTTCGGTTGATAAGGTGACCGGTTGTCCGCTCCACGGATCATTGACCAAAACTTGTGAGCCGTCGGCGCTCAAGCCGGTTACAACCATGGCATGGATGGTGTTCCCTGGTCCAGAAATGGAGCGTATATCGCCTCCTCGGATGCTGCCGGGACCGCTAATGCTAACCCCCGTGGTGACAATCACAGGACCGCCAGCTAATTGCTCTTTCAATTGATCAATATTTGCGTTTATACCTTGCGTTACATTATGATATCCAAGATCGGCGAGTTCATCGGTCATATTTGATAAAGAAATGCCTTTACCAGAGGTACCATCGCCCGGATCAAGCATTTTGATCAAGTCAGCCGTAGAAGCAGTATTATTACTTGAGTTTTGACCATGATAATAATCCAGGACCATGCTAACACTGGTGGGTGAACAACCTGCGTTACCGTACTCGCTGCCTTGACCTTTAGCCGGTACAGAATAGGTTGGTGGATTGGGCTGGCTTACTGGGGTTTGTGCCGGTGGATTTACAGGAACGGTTCCTCCCCCGGAGTTATCTTGAGGAGGGATATTTTCCCCGGGTTGTGAAGGGGGAGTATCGGTTACTGGAGTTGGTCGAATTGGTTCAAGAATTCCTGGATCAACCGGAGGATCATTCGGACCGATTGGTTCGGGATTAAAACCTACCGGGGGATGGTTGGGATCGATAATCCCAGGTTCGAACACAGGATCATCAATTCTAATCGGCGGATCAATAGGATCATCGATCATGATCGGGGGGGTAACCGGTTCTAGACGATCGATAGGCGGAATGCGAATGGGGTCATCAATGGGTATTAAGTCGTTTGGATCGATGAAATGCCGCAGCCAGTCGGGCAGTAATCGATACCAATCTAATATCCAGTGCGGGAACCAAACGATCATCCCAGTCCCACCAACAATTGGCAGCAGGAAATCTAAATAAGGCAGGGGGTGACGACTGGGAGTAGATTGGCGGTTGTTAGCACCTTGATTATCCGTATCGATCCACTGCTGGATCTCGCGCTGCATGGCAAGACCAAGGGAAGATAGCTCTTGGAGGCGGGCAGCCAGCTCACGCTGTGTAGCCATGTAACGATTGTAAATATTCCTGGATTCGCCGCCTTGCCAAGATACATCCAGGCGGCCGATCGATTGCTGTAAAGTAGAAGCTATATTTAAAGCATCTTGCGATTTATTCACCGTTAAGGATGCGCATTGTTCGGCCGTTTCACTTTCAAGGTGGATAACACTCATAATTGTTTAGCTTTCTCCAGTAATCAAACGATAAAATTAATCCTGATATTCAATTTATCCTTATTGATAATCATACTAAAAAGTTGGTAATATCGCTAATGAAATTTGCACTGAATAACGTTTTAAGGAACAACAATCGGGATCAGCCAATAACTGGTTGAATCACTTTCCACTGTCCAACCACTAGTTGTAGATTGATCGGATTGTACCTGGAACCAAACATAACCATCACTGCAGGTCGGTCCCGCAAGTATTTCAACGGTCAAGCCTGGGCTCAAGAAGTCAATTATCTCAGCGGATGTGTTCGGATCTTGGCGCATTGTGCTCGCCACCCCGTTATTGCTGACTTGAGCATGATCACCTGGATGCAGACGTGACATTAATGCTCCGCTGCATGCCGGGTAGGTATCCAAAGGAGTGAGCCAGAAATTGGTCCCATCTGACTCGGGTGTCCAACCTACATTCCCATCCGATGTACGAACTTGCCACATCACCCAATGGCTGCCGCTGGCATCACACTCTGGGCCGCTGATGATTTGCAAAATATCCCCCTGATATGATTCAACGATCGTATTATCCGAAGGGTGTGTATCTGGATCTGTGCGGATATCATTATGAGTGCCGCCCATGCTGACATAAACCGAATCACCAACCTGTAAGCGGGATGGACCGCAGTTGGTTAAAGGATAATAAGTGGGTACTGGAGTGGGTTGGTTGGTGGGCGTAGGATGTGTATTACCAGTAGTGGGGGTAAATCCGTCAGACGGTGGCGAGGTAAACCGGATAGGATTTTGGGTAGAGGAAGAACTGCCAGACGTCTCTGAAACCGTTGGCGAGGATCCAGGAATGAACTTTCCTGACAATACGATTCCTGAAATGACCAAAAATAATCCAACAATACAGGCCAACCAGATCCAAACAGTTTTATTCTTCGATAACGGATTTTCGTGCTCAATATCTACTGGGGATTGATCATCTTGGGTTGGCAAGGTATTAAAGTTGTCAAAGGTGTCCCGATCACTTTCAAGGTCAGGCTGGGAGCCTGAATTCACATTTGAGGAAGCTGGATTAAGAGATGGTAACGTCATTAAAGATCCCAAGGCGGTTGCCATTGCTTTCATACTGGCAAACCGACTGGCAGGATCCTTTGCCAGAGCTACTGTAATCAAGCTCTCTACCTGGTTTGGAATATGTGGAACATATTGACGAATCGGTGGTAAAGGTTCATTTACATGTTTGTATAGCACAGCCAGAGGAGTATCAGCTCGGAAGGGCTTGCGGCCGGCTACCATTTCGTAAAAGACAATCCCAAGCGAATACACATCGGTTCGCCCATCTACAGGTAAGCCTTGACCTTGTTCTGGGGACATATATTCAGGCGTACCGATACCTACACCAGTACCAGTCAAGCTTGTGGTTGGTTCATCCTCATTTCGTTGCAAGATCTTCGCTATACCAAAATCGGAGAGCATGGGTGATCCATTAGCAGTGATCAAAATATTCGCCGGCTTTACGTCACGATGAATGATTCCCATTTGGTGAGCTGACTCGAGAGCGTTGGCGATGGGGATCAACATTTGCGCTGCTTGTTGGAAGGGGATGGGACTACCTAAAAACTGTTTTAGTGTACCGCCTTCAATAAAAGGCATAACCAAATAGGCATTATTATTC
>DATMYN010000431.1:0-14035 GCA_035560875.1 Longilinea sp.
GGGTACGGCGCACCCACGGTGGGGCAGTCCGCCTGGGACGTGCAGGCAAAGAACCGCCCATGATGGTGCGGGTTGAGGAGCAGTCTCAAGAAAAAGTGAATATCGGCCAGGCGGCGGCTTTGATGATCAAAGAGGGGGAGACGATATTTTTAGGTTCCGGAACAACCGTCCTGGAAATTGCCCGCCATTTAACGCAAGACATAACCTTAACCGTTATCACCAACTCCCTTCCCGTAGTCAATGAGTTGGCTACGCGTCCCAATATAGCTCTGGTGGTGATTGGGGGGATGCTGCGCCCCAGTGAGCTTTCCATGGTGGGTCACATTGCCGAACAAGCCATTCGCGAATTCCGCGCCGATAAAGTTTTCCTGGGTATGCGGGCCGTAGATGTGCGCCAGGGTTTCACCAATGATTTCCTGCCCGAAACCATGACCGACCGCACCATTCTTACCATTGCTCCCGAGATCATCGTGGTAGCGGATCACACCAAGCTGGGGCGGGTGAGTTCGGTGTTGGTGGCTCCGGTTACGGCTGCCACGCGCATCATCACCGATCGGGGAATTTCGGATGATGACCGCATCGCGCTTGAAGAGGCTGGTTTGGAGGTGGTGGTCGTATGAAGAATATGAATCTGGAAGAGTACCGTCCTCAACCATCCTTGGTGACACCGGTTTCTTCAATTTCAAAACCGCGTTTCAAGGTGATCGATGCGCACAACCACCTTATGCAGCCTTTCGGCGGTGGGTGGGATGAACGGTCCCCTTCCGAATTGCTTGACCGACTGGATCAAGCCCGAATTTGGCGGTATGTCGACCTGGACGGCGGATGGGGTGAAGATATTCTTGACCGGCATTTGGATACCATCAAATCCGCGGATCCGGAGCGGTTCGCCATGTTTGGAGGGATCCCCTGGCAGCTTTGGAATGATGCCGGGAGCGGATTTGGAGAACTGGCTGCCAAGCGCTTTACGGCTCAAGTGAAGCGCGGCGCCAGTGGATTGAAAGTATGGAAAAAACTGGGGCTTGAGTTAAAAGATCCCGATGGAAAATTGATCCGAGTGAACGACCCGCGCCTTGACGCGCTGTGGGCGGCTGGCGGTGAGTTGAAGGTGCCGGTGCTGATCCATGTGGCTGACCCGGTTGCATTCTTTAGACCTTTGGATGCTGCTAACGAACGCTGGGAAGAATTGAACCAGCATCCCGATTGGCAGTTTCCCAGCCCGCCGTTCCCGTCATTTTTATCCATCATGAAAGACTTGGATGATCTGGTGGGACGGCACCCCAACACCATTTTCATCGGCGCCCATGTGGGCTGTTATGCCGAGAATCTGACCTGGGTAAGCAGCATGCTGGACCGCCACCCGAATTTTTATGTGGATATCGCTGCCCGGATCGGTGAATTGGGCCGGCAGCCGTATACAGCCCGCCGTTTCTTTATGAAGTACAGCGACCGCATTTTATTCGGCACCGATGTAGGACCTGATTTGGAAACCTACCCGATCTATTACCGTTTTTTAGAAAGCGAAGATGAATATTTTATGTATAACCCGGGGGACCTGCCCCTGCAAGGCCGCTGGCAGATCTATGGGCTGCATTTACCCGACGACGTACTGGCGCAGGTGTATTACCGCAATGCTGCCAGGTTGATCTTTCATGAGGAGGTAGTTTAGCGTGGAACGTGGATCACATACCCTTGAAGAAATTCTCAGCCAGCCTCAAGCCTGGCAGCAAGCGTTAGAGGTTCTGTCCGATCACATGGCACAAGTTGAAGACCTGTGGAAAACCGGCGCTTACCAGCGCGTGCTATTCACCGGCTGCGGCTCGACATATTACTTATCTATTGCAGCAGCCGATCTGCTGCGTCAATTAACCGCCATGGAAACGCGGGCAGTACCGGGTTCGGAATTATGGTTAGGCGAGAATATCTACCAGGCCGACGGGAAAACATTATTGGTCGCTGTCAGCCGGTCGGGAGAGACCACGGAAACCTTACGGGGTGTCCGGCGGTTTCTGAATGACAAAGGCGGTGATGTGCTGACCCTTTCCTGTTACCCTGATATGCCGCTGGCAAAGCTGGGAAAGCTTAACCTGATTTTTTGCGCTGCGCAGGAAGAAAGTGTTGCCCAAACCAGGGCTTTCAGTACATTATATTTGGCGGTTGTGTATTTGGTTCATGTTTGGTCGGGACAAGCCAGCCAGGTTAAAACGATGGATCGTTTACCGGTAGTCTGCCAAGCCCTTTTCGAACGATATAACAATTGGGCAATGACGACTGCCGTGGCAGATACCGTTGACCGCATTTATTACCTGGGATCAGGCGCCCGTTATGGTTTGGCGTGTGAGTTGAATTTGAAGATGAAGGAAATGTCGTTGAGCCACGCCGAGGCGTTCCACTTCATGGAATTCAGGCATGGACCGCAGTCCATGATCTCACCCAGCACTTTGGTGGTGGGACTGCTCTCTGAAGCACACCGTACCCAAGAAGAAGCTGTGTTAGCTGAAATGAAGGCTCGCGGGGCGGTGGTTGTCAGCCTGGCGGAAAAAGATGCCTCCGTAGAATTTTCCTCGTCTGTGCCGGAGAGTATGCGCAATGTCTTGTATTTACCCATTTGCCAATTATTTGCCTATTCCCGATCGATGCACAAGGGGTTAAACCCCGATGCACCCAATAATCTGACCGCGGTGGTGAAATTAGTTTGATCTTTCATTCCATAACTTCTGATTCCGGTCGTTAGATCAGAGAAAAAAAATAAAAAACCATTTCCACACCAACCAAGAAGGAGATCTCGAATGAAAAGGATAGCATTTGTAGTTTTGGTCATCGCTTCACTGCTGCTGGCCGCTTGCGGAAACGCAACGGCTGACAGTCAAACCAGCGAAGACGGGGTCGTCACCATCAGTTTCATGATGTGGGGTTCACCTGAAGAGCTGGATGTTTGGAACCAGGTTGTAGCCGATTTTGAGGCGCAGAACCCGACCATCAATGTCGAAGTGGATGTCAGCGACTGGACCTCTTACTGGGAGAAGCTGAACACCAATTTTGCCGGCGGCACACCCCCGGATGTATTCGCCATGGATGCACCCCTCTACATGGATTGGGTGACCCGTGACGCACTCCTCAACCTGCAGCCCTATATCGATGCCAACCCGACCGTGCTTGACGGCATCTATCCGATCACCCTGGAAGCCTACCAACTGGAAGATGGATATTACGGCCTGCCGCGTGATTTCCAAACCATTGTCCTCTTCTATAATGAGGATATGTTCGATGCTGCCGGTTTACCATATCCCGATGATACCTGGACCCTGGAAACCCTGCGAGAGGTTGCCCAGCAGTTGACCTTGGACACCAATGGGGATGGGGTTATCGATCAATGGGGTTTCTCCACCGACTTGTGGGATATGGAATTGTTCTGGAGTGAGGCCATTTGGTCGTACGGTGGTGAAGTGATCAGTGCCGATCATACCCAAACCTTATTAGGCGAAGGCGGAGCCGCGGATGCCTGGCAGTTCATTTACGATATGGCGATCACCGACGGCTCGATCCCCGATCCGGATACCGCCGGACAATTCGGTGGTGATCCCTTTGATGCCGGTGTTTCCGCCATGACCACCATTGGCCACTGGGCGGTCCCGCAGTATGCCACGCGCGGCTTCAACTTTGATGTCGCCCCGTTCCCGGCTGGACCTTCCGTTCGGGCTACCAGCGTCAACAGTGCCGGTTTTGTCATTGCGGCTGAATCAGCCCACCCCGATGAGGCCTGGCAGTTCATTCAATTCGCGATCGGGCCGACCGGCCAGACCCGCTTGGCGGAATTGGGTTTTGCCATCCCTGTACTGCAGAGTATAGCCGAAAGTCCGGTGTATCTTGACCAGGCGATTGCCATCAATCAGCAGGTTTTCCTGGATGCGCTTGATTATGCTCATCCCAAGCCTGTCTTCCGCGGCTATGATCAGTGGTCAACCGAGGTAGGCGATGGGTTCTACACCGTATGGACGGGTGAAACCACCCTTGCCGATGCCTTAGCTCAGATCATCCCGGCAGCCGATGCCGTCTTGGCTGAAAACCAATAACCAATCATTAGCGTATGGGGGTATCCGCAAAATGGATACCCCCATAACCTGAAAGAGGTGCTTGATGCAAGATGGGTTGAAACCGCTGGGGCGAGAAAAAATCGCCCTCTGGATCTTGTTAGCCCCGAGCATGATCGGTTTGCTGTTTGGAACGATCGGTTCGATCATCGCTACCACCGGGATCAGTATGTTCCAATGGGATCTGATCTCACCGGCGCATTGGGTGGGCTTACAAAACTTTGTCGATCTGGTCACCGACGCCGGTTTTGGGGAAGCGCTGGTCAACACCCTTGTTTTCAGCGCCATGTATGTACCCGGTGTGATTGTCATTTCGCTGCTGGTGGCTTTGTTGTTGAATACCAAAGTCCGCGGCATTGGCATTTTTCGTACATTATTCTTTTTACCCTCGATCACCTCGGCGGTAGCAGTCAGTTTGATCTTTAGCTGGTTGTATGCTCGCAATAACGGTCTATTGAACTATATGATCGGTTCGATGGGGGGAGCTCCGGTCAATTGGCTTGGGTCCGATATGATCATGTACTCGGTTGTGATCGCCAATATATGGGGGGCTGTGGGAGAAGGCATGGTCATCTTCCTGGCCGGTTTGCAAGCCATCCCCAAGGATTATTATGAAGCAGCCACAGTGGATGGAGCTGGCGGTCTGGCGAAATTCTTTAATATAACCTTACCGCTCATCACTCCGGCGATCTTCTTCCAAACCATCCTTTCGACGATTAATGCCTTTCAGGCATTTGAATACATCTATATGCTCACCCGGCGCGGGGGAGGTGACAGCACCATCCCAACCATTGTATTTTCCGTCTACCGCGAAGGTTTTAAATGGTTCAATATGGGCGGCGCATCAGCTCAGGCGATGGTTCTGGCTGTCATCATCACGGTACTCATGCTGGTGTATTTCCAACTCGAAAAGAAGTACGTGGTATACGAGTAAAGGAGCAGCCCAATGAAAAAAAATCAACCAAAATGGCTCGGAACTTTACTCACCTATGCATTGATGCTGCTTGGGGCGGCCATATTCGCCGGACCGTTCTTATGGATGCTCTCGACATCCTTAAAATTCCCGGCTGACCAGTATACGCGTACATTTATCGCTGACCCGGCCACGCTGGAAAATTATGCCAATCTGCTCCGCCGTTTGCCTGAACTACCGATCCAGATGTGGAACAGCTTCTACCTGGCAGCCCTCACTACCATCGGTCAGGTGATCACCTGTTCCATGGCGGCTTTCGCCTTTGCGGCAGTGAATTTCAAAGGGCGTAATTTCTTATTCACATTATTGCTCATAACCTTCGTTATACCGCCTCAGGTAACCTTGATCCCGAACTTCATCATCTTCAATTGGCTCGGCTGGGTGGGGACCCAACTGCCCTTATGGGTACCTGCTTTTTGGGGCGGGGCGTTTGGTACCTTCTTGATCCGCCAATATTTCCTTACCATCCCGCGCGAGTTAGCCGAAGCAGCCCGCATGGACGGGGCTTCACTGATCAGGATCTTTTGGGATATTTACCTGCCGTTAGCTAAACCTGCCCTGGCAGCTTTGGCGCTTTTCACTTTTCTCGGCTCCTGGAACGACTTGCTGCATCCGTTGATCTACATGCCTTCGGATATGCAAAAGACCACCATCACTGTCGGGCTGTCCCTTTTCCAAACCCAGTACGGCGGTCAGTGGACGATCATGATGGCCGGGACGGTGGTAAGCGTATTGCCGATCATCATTTTGTTTTTCTTTACCCAAAAACAATTCATCCAAGGGATTGCTCTTTCGGGTGTTAAAAGGTAAGGGTTCACTGTGGGAAGAAAATTCTGGTTTGTCGTTTTTTCATTCGGATTAATCCTGGCAAGCTGTAATCCGCAAGATAATCCACGCCAAACAATTTCCACAATTGAGGACTATGTGGTCTATTATGGGGTTGGCCGGGCTGAGGAATTGGCTCAGTATGATCTGGCCATCGTCCAACCCGAGACCTTGACCAGCGCCGAGATCGATCAACTCCACCAAGAAGGGACGCTGGTGGTGGCTTACCTGAGCTTGGGGGAGGTGGAACCTTCCCGCGCCTGGTACAGCGACGGCCGGGTCGATCCACAGTGGATCTTGGGACGAAATGAAAATTGGGGCTCTTATTACATCGATGCCGGCCAAACTGGCTGGCAGGCTTTGATGGTTGACTTAGCCGGGGAATTCCTGGCAATGGGTTATGACGGTATTTTTATGGATACCATCGATACCGTCGATGTGTTTCCCGAGACGACCCAAGGCATGATCGGTCTGATCAGAGCTTTACGAACGACCTACCCGGATATGTTAATGGTCCAGAACCGCGGTTTTGATGTGGCTGAAGAAGTTGCGGCAGATATTGATGCGGTGATGTTTGAGGATGCCAGCACCACCTATGATTTTCAAACCGGAGAGTACTCCTATTATGTCGATCAGGACTCGATCGATCAAATAATCTCGTTCAGCAGTGAAACTGATCTCCCCATTTTGGCTCTCGATTATGCCCCCGTGGATAACCCCGGTTTGGCTTACCGAGCCGTACAGAATGCCCTGGAATGGGGGTTCATCCCCGCAGTCTCCACCATCAACCTGGATGATATCCCTGATTACAGGCTCGATGAAGAACTACCAGCGGATGTGCGCGTGGATTCGATTTCCGCCGAAATGAGCGGTGAGCAGGTTTATTTGATCACGACTGTTGAGAATATCGGTTTGGAAAATGCTATGGACGTCCGTATCATATTCCAGGCCGGGGAAGATACAACCGAAACGACGTTGGACTTGCCCATTGGAGAAAGATATTCCTGGCGGTGGGAATGGTCCGAACCTCAGGAAGGTATAACGATAAGCGTGCAGGTTACATCGGAAAACGATGGAAACCCGCAGAACGATACTCTCACTTGGGAGTTCTCCAGCCAAAGTCTGGCCATCGAACCACTGCTCCCGCTCGATCAGCAGCGTCACCGTCCCGCCCAAAACGGCTCCGACTTGATCGCAACAGCCCTTACCTCTCCCATCGTGATCGATGGAGATCTTTCCGATTGGCAGGGATATACCTGCACCACGATCGATCAAAGTGGACAGATTTCTTATGGGGATAGCAGCACCTGGTCCGGTCCCCAAGACCTGAGCGGAGAAGTTTGCTACGCCTGGGACAGCGATTCGCTCTGGATCGCTTTTACCATTCAAGATGATACCAACGTGCAGCGCTTTGAAGGCTCATCGATCTGGAAGGGCGACCACATCGAATTCTGGTTCGATACCCAATTACAGCTTGATTTTGATACAACCGAAGCCGGTTCGGATGACTACCAACTCGGAATCAGTCCCGGAAATGGGCAGGATGCAGATCCCAGTTTTTATATCTGGCAGCCGGCGACGATGATGGAAGAATATCAAGATACAGTGCATTGGGCGGTCGAATTCACCCCAACCGGATACCAGGGTGAGATCCACATCCTAGCTTCGGTTCTGCACGGGCTGCGGTTGGCAACCGGCCAAACGATCGGAGCCAGTTTTGAACCCAGTGATACCGATACCCCCAACGGCAGCGACCAGGAGACCATGCTCTCCACCGCCCCGCAATCTTCTACCAATTGGGGCAACCCAACCTATTGGAATAATTTGATCTTACAAGGGACGCCTACTGTGACCCCAGAAAATATAACCTCATCCGTTTCCAATCCCCAACCGGTTTCACGGGATCTGATCCCACTGAATACGTTACCGGTGCTGGGTGAACCTGCTGATGTTTCAGCCGTGATCGGGTACGGCTTTAACCCCGGTGAAGCCAGCCAACCAATATCTTCAGAGCTGCTGGAAGAAGCCCGGCTGTTGGTCCGCCAGGCAGCCGAGCAGGGGGCTTTGTGGCTGGATGCAGATACCGGTATAACCAATTATGCAGATGCCTTTCTGAACGACCCAGCTTTGGCTTATTACCCCCTGGCGGAGACCATCATCACCGAAGCCCACCGTTTAGGCGTACAGGTGTTCTTTTACTTCAGTGGGACCGAGATCGAGACCCCGGATGCGAACGATCCGAATACCCCCGATATCGCCGCAATCCACCCGGATTGGCTGCAGATCGATCAAAATGGCGAACCGATGTCTTTCCGTCCCGGTGATCTTGACCTCTTCTGGCTAGAAGATGGTAATGCCGATGACCGCATGACCCCACTCTCTGAAGGTTTTCGAGAGGAGATATATGCCCGGGCAGAGCGATTGGCACAGCTTGGAGCGGACGGTATTTTTGTGGATGTGCCTTACTTCTTTGTGGAAGGGAACCGCTGGGGGGATTTCTCCGAAAACAGCGCCGCAGCCTTCCGGCAGGCAACCGGTTTGGATCTGCCATACAACCTGGAGGAGGATGGGGTAATCTACTACCGCTGGATTGATTGGCGCCACCAGGTGTGGGAAGATTTCTTCAGCGGTCTGCGCCGGCGCGTCCAGGCAGCCAACCCGGATACTCAGGTGATCGTGGAAGAGTTCCCGGGGGCAGACCCGTACGGCAGCATTGAAACCGGCCTCGATCCGGCTTCGATCGGCCCCAGTGTAGATATCATTGCCCATGAGTACAGCCACCTGCAAGAAGAGGGTGGAGCATCCCAGTTCGAGTTAGCCGATTGGCAACACACCCGGGATGTGTACAAATGGTATCAAGGCATGCCGGCTCAAAATTGGAGCTTGTGCTACGCCACCAATCCGCCGGATTCGCGTGCCCTGGCGGCCATCACCTATCTTCACCAACTCACTTTTTGGGAGACGCAAACCCCGATGATGGTGGATACCACTACCAGCTTGACCTGGCGCCGGGAACTTTTGGCTTGGGTAGCTCGGAACCTGGATAATCTGAATAGTGTCCAACCTGCGGCACAAGTTGCGGTGGTGCTCTCCAGCCGGGCGCGTGACCTCTCCGGCGCTTCCAGCATGGATGACCTGGTGCTGGCACAGCACGCCTTGGATGCAGCCGGTATTCCTTATGTTGTGATCATGGAAGAGGATATTGAGCAGATCCGGGACTTTAGCTACGTGCTTTTCCCCAACACCCCGTATGCTCGCCCAGAGGTTTTAGCGGTGTTATCCGATTATAAGGGTACCCTGCTGTTAGTGGGCGAATCGCTCACGCTGGATGAGTGGGGGCAGAGCAGTAGCACTCCACCGGGACAAAACGTCAGCCTGGCGGAGGCCATAAGCCAGATCACTACCATTCCATTCACCCTTGACGGCGCAGATGGGCTTTTTGTGGAAGTGTACCGGCGCGGCGCGGCGGTTCAGATCCGCTTGTTCAACCCCGATCTGGATGAGGATTTCCAGGCTTCCGACCGGCAGGTTACCTTGACCTTTCAATGGCAGGGTTCAGCTCCAACGGCGACCCAATTGGATTTCTTAGCGGATGAAGCGGTAAATTTACCCATAACCGGTCAGAGCGGGGAATATACTCTGACGGCCACGGTAGGTTTGATGAGCATCATTACGTTACAACCTTGATGAGAGAGATGAGGAAATTATGTCAAAACCAAAAATTACCTTTATCGGCGCAGGCAGCGTGGTTTTCACCAAGAACCTGTTAGGGGATATATTAACCTTCCCTGAGCTGCAGGACTGCACGATCAGCTTGCATGATATCGATCCGATCCGGCTTGAAACTGCGGAGATGATGGCGCGCTGGACAGCGAAGGAATTGGGTGCATCTGCGCACATCGAAGCCAGCCTGGACCGAAAAAAAGCGTTGGAAGGGGCATCGTATGTCATCAATATGATCCAGGTCGGCATGCACGAAGCCACCCTCATCGATTTCAATGTCCCGCGCAAGTACGGCATCAAGCAGACCATTGGCGATACCCACGGCATCGGGGGTATCTTCCGGGCTTTGCGAACCATCCCGGTCATGCAGGGGATTGCTGCCGATATGCAGCAAGTAGCGCCTGGCGCACTGCTGCTTAATTACACCAATCCCATGTCCATGTTGTGCTGGTCGGTATTTGCTTCAACCCCGGTGCCGGTGGTGGGCTTGTGTCATAGTGTGCAGTACACCACCTGGCAGATCTCCCAATATGCCGGTATTCCATATGAAGAGGTCACCTATTTAGGCGCTGGAATAAATCACATCGCCTGGATCTTGAAATTCGAGTACAATGGCAAGGACGCCTACCCGCTGTTACGGAAAGCCATGGAAGAGAATCGGATCCCGGTGGAGGATTCGGTACGGGCTGAATTGTTCCGCCGGTTGGAGTATTTTGTTACCGAGTCATCCGAGCATAATGCCGAATATTCCTCTCTGTTCATGACCCATGATGACGAGATCGAACGGCTGCATATCCCGGTGGATGAATACATCCGCCGCAGCGAGGCTAATTTGGTAGAGTTTGCCGAGATCAGAAAGATCCTGCAAGAAGGCGGTTCCTTTGAAATCGAGCGCAGCGCCGAATATGCATCGCTTATCATCCATTCCATGGAGACAAACCAGCCGAGGGTGATCTATGGGAATGTCCGTAACGATAATTTGATCACCAATTTACCCCAAGGCTGTTGTGTGGAAGTGCCCTGTCTTGTGGATAAGAACGGCATCCAACCTACGCATATCGGCGCTTTGCCGGTCCAGTTAGCTGCCATGGATCGGATGCAGATCAATGTGCATGAGCTGACGGTCAAAGCTGCCCTGGAGGGCAACCGCCAGTATGTCTATCAGGCCGCCATGTACGATCCATTGGTTGCCGCCCAATTGCCGGTCGATAAGATCTGGGCGCTGGTGGATGACATGATCCGCACGCATGGGAATGCCATGCCGGAGGGAATAAGGTTTTAAATTAGCTGTTGTCTCTACAAGCCCCCCAAATCAGTCTATCTCCTTATTGTGATAGGTTGGGGGGCTTTGTAATGACATAATCCGATGGATATTACGGACCTACATGATGCAATGACCAATGGAATAACCATAGAATCGATATAATAAAGGTATGCATAGAACGCTAGGAGCAATAGAATGAAAACTATTTCCATTGGTAAATACCGTCGTTTACAGCAATGTTCGACCCCGCGGGCGGCTATATCCGTTTTGGCGCTGGATCATCGCAACAACCTCCGTAATGCGCTGCGACCTGAAGCACCGGATACGGTCACCGATGCCGATCTGACCAATTTTAAGCAAGATGTGGTTGAGTATGTTTCTCCGGCTGCCTCGGCAGTTTTATTGGACCCCGAATTTGGGGCAGCTCAAAGTATCCAATCCAATTCTTTATCCGGTCGGGTTGGTTTATTGGTCACCCTCGAAGAAACGGGGTATACCGGCGATCCGATGGCGCGCCAAAGCACATTGCTGCCCAAATGGACTGTTTCAAAGGTACTGTGCATGGGGGGTTCAGCGGTTAAATTATTGGTCTATTACCACCCTAATGCAGCTACCGCAAAAGCCATTGAAGATCTGGTCAGCCAGGTTGCTGCCGATTGCCATACTCACCAGGTACCCTTCTTTTTAGAGCCGTTATCCTATTCCTTGAACCCCAACGAGAAGAAGCTTCCGCCTCAGGAAAGGCGCGATATTGTGCTGGAAACAGCCCGTAAACTTTCACCGCTGGGGATCGATGTCTTGAAGGCTGAATTTCCACTGGATATTACCGCCGAGGTGGATGAAAAAGTGTGGGCAACCGCCTGTGCGGAGTTATCGACCGCCAGCCAGACACCTTGGGTGCTGTTAAGCGCCTCGGTGAGCTACGAGATCTACCTGCGCCAGGTTACGGTCGCTTGCCAAAAAGGCGCCAGCGGAGTGGCTGTTGGCCGCGCCGTTTGGCAAGAGGCGACAACCATAACCGGCGTTCAACGCCAGGCTTATCTGCAGGAAACGGTGCTGGAACGAATGGAACGTGTGACCGCCTTGTGTAATGCTCTGGCGCGCCCATGGACGGATTTCTATACTGCCGAGAAGGTGGACGTGGATTGGTATAAAACCTATTTGGAGTGATTGAATGCCGGAAAAGCGATTTGATATCCTGGTGGTGGGTGAGTTAAATGCCGATATCATCTTGAATGGGGATGTAACCCCCTCCTTCGGGCAGGTGGAGAAGTTGGTCTCGGATGCCTCGCTTGTCTTGGGTAGTTCATCGGCGATATTCGCATGCGGCGCTGCCCGGTTGGGATTGAAGGTGGCTTTTGTGAGTAAGGTCGGCCAGGATACTCTGGGGGAGTACTGCATCCAGGTCTTAAAAAACCATCAGATCGACACCTCCGGTGTAGTGGTGGACCCGGGTGTCAAAACCGGGATGAGCATAATCCTCAACCGGGGCGTAGATAGAGCCATCCTCACCTATCCCGGGTCGATGAAAGAATTCACATATTTGGATATAAACCCTGTTCTCATCGAACATACCCGCCATTTACACATGGGGGGGTATTACTTGTTATCCTCGTTGCAGCCCCAGGCAGTGCAGCTTTTTGGAATTGCGCGTGGCAAGGGTGTAACCACATCTCTGGATACGAATTATGATCCATCGGATCGATGGGACATTGACCTGGAACCTCTGCTACGCGTAACCGATGTCTTTTTACCCAATGAGACCGAAGTCTTGAAGATCAGTCGGGAAGCCAGTGTTGAAGCGGGCCTTCAAAAGTTGTCTCAACAGGCCGGTATTGTAGTGGTTAAACAAGGCGCCCAGGGTGCAATAGCACAAAAAGGTGTGCATGTTCATCGGGCTGCCGGATTATCTATACAGGTTGTAGATACGGTAGGGGCAGGGGATACATTTGATGTCGGTTTTCTATATGGTTTTTTGCACCATTGGGAAATAACAAAATCCCTGCACATGGGCTGTGTGTGCGGTTCATTATCCACCCGTCAGGCGGGCGGGACCGCAGCCCAACCTACAGTAAACGAAGCTTTGGAATTTTTACAGAGTTAAGGCTGGAGTTCGATCAATATACTGGTCAGCGAGATGGTACCGGGGATATCATCATCGCTGTTTTGACGCAGGATCAAGCGTACCGGCGTAGGCCCATCCACTGTGTAGGGGATCTCGACATAGAACGGCATGTGCGAGAGTTCGCCTTCGGGAGCGGGCAGATCGACCAGGCGGGTGGCAATAATACCGCCATCTTCTCCGACTAGTTCGATGATAAGGGGATTTTCATTCAGCCGGCGGGCTAAACCACTGACCTGCAGAACACCCCCAGTGACTACCTGATTGGCAACTGGTTGGCGGAGAATGTACGGTTCACTTTGGTCAATATACCGATAGACTTCATTATCACCGACCTGGATCAAGATCAGATCGATTGAAGTCAAAGCTATCGTGCGGCCATAGGAATCTAATGTATAGATCACTAAGCGGCCAGTTTCCGCTGCGGCGGAGATCTCAAAAGACACCTCCGGGGCGGTAAAGACCCTCCGGTTTATGTATGCCCGGTAATCCATTGCCTGGCGTGTGATCAGGCGGGCATCTTCCCCATACAATTCAAAATAGATTATTCCGTCATCACTGGGTGTGAATACACCCTCTACGTGGATGGGCGAGGAGACTCGCGAGAGCGGGCCGGGGACATCCACACGCAGCCAGCGGGTCGGCGGTGTGGGTGTATTGGTAATCGTCGGGGTGTAGGAAGGCGCCCGCGTGCGCGTGCCGGTCCTTGTGCGTGACGGTGTGCGTGTAGGTGAGATTGTGCGCGTGAACGTGGGTGTTTGGTACCCGGGTGGATAGGGCGTGCTGGTATCAACCGGTGTGAAGGTTAGCGTATCCGTGGGTGTGGGGGTTTCACTTGGCTGAGGTGTAGGTGTGTCTGTGAGCGGAATATAGGTTTCAGTCAGTGAAGGGGTCGGGGTAGGTGTATCGGTAGGGGTAAAGAATGTAGCGCTGGCGGTTTGGGTCGGCAATCCGATAGGGGTTAGTAATACTGAACCGGGAATACCTCTTGGATTACAGGCAGCCAGCAAAGTAAAGAAAAATAATAGTAATAAGAG
>DATMYN010000432.1:0-3076 GCA_035560875.1 Longilinea sp.
AATTCACATACTGTCGAATGCTCCACCCCATCAGATCGAACAAATTCAAGTTTCTATGGGTAATAAAAGGGTTGCACCCTGCTGCGCTTTGGCTTAGAATCAATAATATTCAAATCTCAAAAGGTGTAATTATGCAGCGCATGAATCGAACCGCATTATCCCTTCTGCTTGTGGCAGTCCTTTTAGCAGCTTGCCAGGCTCCTTTATCTGCCCAAGAAATTCTGACCAATTCCTCCACTGCCATGGAGAATGTATCATCCTTCACGTATACGATGTATATTATGATCAACAGTGGTGAAACCCCCAGTACCATCTCTGTCAATGGTGTGGCGGAACCCCCGGACCATACCTACATGACCCTCGAAGTGTCCGAAGGTACAGTTGAGATGGTTATGCTTTCCACCGAAGAGATCTATGTCCGCATCCTCAATCTGGAAAATCCACAAGACTGGACGGTTGTTCCCCCGGAACAGCTTGGCCAGCTTGGGTTTGACCTGGATAGTGTGCTGCAAACCGGTAATTCACTGGATTACTACATCGATCCCCAGTTGGTTGGCACCGAAACCATCAACGGCGTGGAATGCTACCATATTACCTATACCATCGATACCACCGAAATGATGGCCACCTTGGGCGAGTTCTACCAGGCTGCGGAAGTGACCCTGGATGACGCCACCGGTGAGGTCTGGGTGGGTGTTGATGACAGCTTGATCTACAAGACCCAGTCTAATGTGGCAGTGACCGCGATGGGTATTCAAACCCAAGAAGCAGTGACCATCAACCTTTCCGCTTTCAATGAACCGGTCGAGATCCCTGATCCAACCGCTCAGTGATGATCCTAAAAACCAGCATGTTTACTGCCCGAGAAAACTCTCGGGCAGTTTTTACATCCCGTGTCCTGCGTGTATCGTAAGGACAAGTCGGTCCATACCGATTCATACCGAATAATATCCAAACAACACAAAGGTAATTAATTGTGGGTTGGGTAAGGGATGGTGAAGCACAGGTCATATTTATCATCTCCCATCCCATAACCCAACATATCAAACTGCCCCCTCCCTAAACCCTAAAGGTCTCAAAGACCTTTAGGGTTTGAGGTTCTACTTCGCAGATAAGACTTTACTTACCAGCATAACATATGCGAAAGTTCATTGTTACTGGGTGTGTTTTTTCGAATGGTCACGACGGTCCGGAAGAACACGATAATCGTAGCGTTCTTAGCCGTGCCCCTGTAGGGAATTCCACAAAACCTGCCCCCTCCTGCCTCCCCCAAATCGATGCGAGAGATAAGAGTATTACCTGCTTTCTATGCATCGATTTGGGGGAGATGTCCGAAGGACAGAGGGGGCTTACTTTTCAGATCTCGAGCAGTAATAATACTCAAAGATGATGGAATAAATTCCTTCCTCTTCCATAACTTGGTAATCAGAAAATCGAGTGCGTTAACCAGTCTGCCATTTAGGCTATAATCAATAAAATCTACCTCGCTGCCGAGGAACCCATGACATTCCCCTCCACCAGCACCAATACCCTGCTCAGCATCTACCTCACCCTGGGACAATACCCCATCCTCAGTATTCGCTTGCGCCAACGCATGCGCCGCGAACTGTTCGAGCGTGGGGTGATCCAGCCCCAGGCTTTCGAAGCCGAGGTTATCGAGCGCGCCCAGCGCTCACAACGGGCAGAGGGATTGCTGGACCCGGTGGGCGAGGAAACTACGGAGTTATGGAATCTGCGCGTAACGCGTGTGCGCGAACGGCTTACCGATCTGCTTTTTAGCCAGCATTTCAACTTTGATTTGTTCGAAACCCTTTTAAAAGAAGAATTGGGGGCACGCGGCATCAACGAGGATACCCACGCCCTTTCCATCAACCCGGAGTTAGCCCCTCTGGAGCTTGTCTTCGAGCAAGCCATGACCATCGAGCGCATGCCCGAAGAAGAGCGTGCCCGCTATGATGCCCGCCTGCAAGAATCTAAAGTGGTGCTGATCCGCTCCCTCATCAGCGACCAACTGCGCTACATCAATATTGCCCGGGATGTGTTCACCATCTCCGACCTGGCGGAGATCCGCCAGCGTAAGATCGGCGCCGGGCGCATCGGCGGTAAAGCTGCTGGAATGCTGCTGGCGTACCGGGTTCTGCAAGAAACAGCCGACCCTTCTTTATTGGAAAACCTGCAGGTGGCCGAGTCGTATTTCATCGGCTCGGATGAGTTCTATAACTTCATGGCCATCAACAATCTGGTGCGCTGGAATGATCAAAAATATAAATCCGAAGAGGAGATGCGCGCCGAGTACCCCCAGATCTTGGCGGAGTATGAATGCGGCGAATTCACTCCGGATATTATTGAGCGTCTCCAAACCTTGTTAGCCAATGCCGCCGATAAACCCCTCATCGTGCGCTCTTCCAGCCTGTTGGAAGATAACTTTGGCACTTCTTTTGCCGGTAAATATGACAGCATCTTTTTACCCAACCAGGCCAGTATGGGCGAGAACCTGGAAGCCCTCAAGCGCGCTATCGCTCACATTTACGGCTCAACCCTAAATCCGGCTGCCCTGTTGTACCGCCGCAGCAAGGGTTTACTCGATTATGACGAGCGCATGGCTATTCTTATCCAGGTGGTGCAGGGGCAGCCCTATGGCCGTTACTTTTTACCCCACGGCGCTGGTGTGGCGTTCAGCCGCAACCTGTACCGCTGGGCTCCGCAGATCCGCCGCGAGGACGGCTTTGTGCGCCTGGTATGGGGGCTTGGCACACGTGCCGTTGACCGGGTGGGTAACGATTACCCGCGCCTCATCGCCCTTTCCCATCCTTTGCTGCGCCCTTCCAATGACCCCCGCTCCGTCCGCCGCTATTCCCAGCAGTTTGTGGACCTGATCGATCTCCAAGACAACCAATTCAAGACCTTACCCGTGCACGACGTCTTACAGGGTGATTATCCCCCCCTGCGCTACCTGGCGCAGATCGAAAATGACGGCTTCTTCACCTCTCTCAGGTCGTCCATCATCCCGGACGATCCGCAGGAACTGGTTTTGACCTTTGAAGACCTGCTCAGCCGGACATCTTTCGCCGGGATG
>DATMYN010000433.1:0-4122 GCA_035560875.1 Longilinea sp.
GAAACAAGTTTTCGGAAAATAAAAGGAACAATACCATGAAACGGAATGAATCAACATTGGATCGGATCTTACGGATCGTTGCCGGAGCAGTACTCCTCCTGGCCGGTTTTGGGGGTGTGCTCAGTGGAGCGTGGGCGATCATTGCGGATGCTTTAGGCATTATTTTGGTTTTAACCGGGGCGACAGGTATTTGCCCATTGTATATGTTATTCAAATTCAGCACCTTGAAAAAATAACGAAGACGAACACATAAAAGCCCTCTTCTGCGGTATAGAAGAGGGCTTTGTGTTTAATCCCGATTACTTAGATTGGGCCGATGAACCGGGTCCAAAGATCGAGCAGGAGGAGGGTAAGCATGCCGGCTGCCAGAGCTGCCCCGCACACCTTCACCAGACCCCACTTTTCATTTTGATTTTCATCCAGGTTATAGAAAATGGGAAAACTGGTGATAAAGAAGCAGGCATACGATACAGAACCCAGCGCCAACATGCGCGACATGTTTTGATAGTAGAAGATGTTTTGCAGGAGGGCATTCGCCATGGCGCGGGTTTCCAGCCAAGCCCAAAAGTAACTGAGCGCCACGATTGCCAGGGGGAACAGCCAGCGCAGCCATTTGGCCTTAGCGGTCTTGATCCGCCGCAGCACCACAACCGCTGAAGTGTGATAGGTCATGAAGTAGGCTTGGGTGAACAAATACATGATGATCGGAACGGTTTGGATACCGCTGCCCACCAGAGCGGAGTCGAAGGTCCAGCGGAGTTGGGGGAAGTTATAGACCATACCCAGGGTATCAAAGAAATATTCACAGCAAAAGTAGTTACCGATCAGTGAAAAGATACCCATGTACAGGTTGGCTTTAAACCAATAGGTTTTGTACCAAGGGATGCCTCGTTCGGCTTTATTTCTCAATACTAATGGAACGATCACCAGGGGCAAAGCTACACACAGGGCTACCATCATCAACCCAAGGTCATTCAAATTGGCACAGAAGCCTAACAACATAGCCAGCAGCATCTGCAGCATCCAAACCGGGGAATAGATCAAAAAGAACTTTTCTCCCCAGGCTTTGCCCGGGTTTTCGGAGAACCAGTGCGGTTTGGGGTGCAAGGTGATAACGTCTGGTATAGGTTCAGAGATGGGATTTTCCATATTTAGACCTTTTTGAACAGATCCATTCCGATCTTCTTATCGGGGTTACGCGCCCCCGGCAGCAGTTCAACAATGCAATACCCAACCCGTTTACCCTTGAGGTTGATCACTTCTGCGATCAACTCGAAATAAGCCAGGTTCAACTGCCCTTCGGTGAGCGGTCTGATCTCATATTCTTCTTCCTTGATACCTGGCATGGTCAAGTCCCAGCCTTTTGAAAAACTCATCCCGTTCACTTCCACAAATTGCTTGGGCGTGTAGGTGTAATTTCGCACCAATTTCCGTTCTTTATTCTTACCAATGAAGGTACCGTCATAATATGGGTCCTGCGGGAAGGCGAACAGCATGACTTCCTCATCATCAAAAAAGCGGAGGGAGAACCATTCCCAATGGGTGTAGTTATCCACCAGGTGGTAGGGTCCCCATTGGCGGTCAAACCAGGATTTTCCGTTGATATCCATACTCTTTTGAGAGCCATCTTCAGCTGCGAAGGTAACATGACCTGTAGTGGGCATATTGGTGTAAGAGTAATATACGGTGCGTTCTTTCGGTTTTTGGGGCATGCCCATGACCAGCACGCCGTTATCTCCGTGCCAGGTAGCGCCTTTGCCTTTATTCAAGGCGAGGGCAAACTCAAACACATCGGTTTTTGCTGTCAGCACCATGCAGTCTTCTTTCCGTTCCAGGTGAGCCATTTCGCCGAAATTGACCGTGGTTTTACCGACATAAATATCTTTACCGCCCAATTTCATTTGCTGGCGGAACAAGTGTTGCCCAGTTTGGACATCGGTTACGGCCAACTGCAGCACATAGGGTGAGAGGCCGAAAAGGTGTGGGTTGATAACCGTGAATTGATACGAGTACAAATTTTCCAGGTGTGCATTGTCATTAAAATAACCGGTGATATACCACCAACCGGAAGCATCCTTGTGCTGAAGCCACTCTTCATCAAAGCTGCCATGGTCTTCTTGACGGTATGGAATGAATTCTTTTTTCATAATTTTTCCCTTTAATCGTTAGGTGAGGTCTTTCTCAAAGCGGTCTCGACTCTCAACCAGCCAACGCAGACGGAGTTCCTCCGTTTGGGCATAGATCTGATAAATCGAGTCCCACAGCAAACCGGTGCGCTTGGTATCAAATTTCTCTTTGTCCAGGTAATCCAATTCGATCAAAATTCCCCGTTTGGGGGCAATTTCGTGCAACCCTTTCCGATACTCAAGCTCACGGTCAAAGTGGCGTAAGATCACCTCTTTGGACATTAGCGGTGAGAAGCTCATCTTCAAACAAAAAGCCCGAAAATCCAAGCCGCTCTCTACCGGCGCGTTTAACCAGGCTTGCAGGTATTCACTGCCTTTAGGCGTGATCTGATACATTTTTTTATCCGGCCGGTTCTTGAGAGGGATGTTTTCATATGAAACGTATCCCCGGTCGAGTAGTCGTTTGAGGGTAGGGTAAATATGACTCAGCGAAGCAGTCAAAAAATATCCCGTCGATTCTTTGATGATGCGGTTCAGATCATACCCGGTAGCCGCCGGATGGAGTTGGATCAAACCCAGTAAAGCATAATCGATTTCCATTTTTATCCTTTCACTTCCTTTTGGTCGGCGATCACCCGTTCAGCCGCGGTTTTCCCGGTTGCCAGGGCTCCCTCCGTGCAGGCGATCAGGAAAAGATATTCTCCGGCAAGGTAAAGCCCTTTGACATCATTCAGGTGATTTTTCTGCAGGTCTTGGATGGCATTGAATTGGCCTGGGCTTTCCAGGTTGACGGCACGCTCCCAACGGAACAGCTTGGTGAGCGGCGGTTCACTGGGGAAGGTGGGCATGTACCGCTGCGCTTCCTGAATGACCAATCGGCGGCGGTCTTCATCACTCATGGCAGATAATTTCTCATCCTCCCAACCGCGGGTAGCAAAGATCATGACCGGTTTTTCATTTAATCGCGAACCTTTGGCAGCCCAGCCTAAAATGGTCTTCTCATTAGCCGGGATCATGAGGACGAAGAAATCAACATCCCCTTTCAATACGTGCTCATCCAAACCGAATTGGTAATAGTAAGTGGAACTGTATTTACAGGTTTCAAGTGGTTTTCGCATCGCTTCCGGCAGATCAGGGATCAGTTGGCGGGCAAGTACGGCATCCACTGCGCAGATAACTTGATCGGCTTCCACAAACCCGGCGCTGGTTTCCACCCCGATCACCCGCCCGTCTTTGATGACCACTTTTTGTACCGGGGTATTAAGACGGACCGAGTCTTTTACTTTTTCAAACAAACGTTCAGTTAATTGTCCTAATCCACCTTCCAAGGAGCGCATACCCTTCATTAGGGCAAACAAGGAGATGGGGTGGGCGATGGAGATGTCGCGCGGCCGTCCCAGCACCATGGTAGCTAGAAATGGGTGGAACATGTAGTTCAGCGCTTCCGGTCCGCCGTGCTTGAGTACAAATTCCTCTGTACTCATGGTTGAGATCTCTTTGAGCGCTGAAAAATCGTGGTTTTTGGTATCCACTTGCTTCATATATTTGCTGAGCGCCATGATTACTTTGATGATCTGTGGGTATGTTTTTAACGGCATACCGGTGAAGAAAAAGCGGATGTCTTCAGGCAGGTGGATGAGCATTTCCCATACATTCCCGCCCATATAAACGGTGCGGATCTTTCCATCCCGCATAAAGCCATAGCGCTGCTTTTGGATCGAGATGACTTTATCCATCAGACCCAATTCATTGAAATACTGGAAGGTGGTAGCCCATTGGGGTTCAGTGCTGCCAGCCCCCATGCTTAAATGCCAACCTTGTTCTTCTGTATTCCGGCAGCGGCCGCCTGCCACCGAATTGGCTTCAAAGATGATGACATCCACACCTTGTTTTTGCAGGGTGTAGGCAGCCGATAAGCCCGCACAACCGGCCCCAATGACAACAACTTTTTTATTTTCCATGTGACCCTCCCTGGGAATGTTGAAACGATATATAC
>DATMYN010000434.1:0-2424 GCA_035560875.1 Longilinea sp.
ATCATAAGCCTCTTTCCATTCCGGGGTCATTTCAGCGAATAATTTCTCACGCATCGACCGCCCTTTCCAAAAAGGGATCACAGTCTCTTCATAAGTTTTTCGGGCATCTGGGGTGACTTTAAAGGCGGTCTTTTCGCGGGAATTCAATATATCCAAGTCATCCAGGCTGTGAGTGCACAACTCCGGAAAGGTCGGCGCAGCCTTGGGAGCATGCCCTTTTTCCCCAACGATCAATTCACCGACATTCAAGTACAAAGTACGGTGCTCCATTAGGTAAGCAAAACTCATGGCGCGCTGCACCGGTGTGGATAGTAAGCCTAAATCCTGCTGGTAGAAAGCTGTCATCAAAGCTGCCCGTTCAACGGATAAGGATTCAACGGCTTGCATACTTTGATTTCGGAGTTGTTGGACACGCGGGGAAATGGTCATGCGTTCACCTTTACCAATAGGATAACATAATTTAGCGCAAGGTCACTTGAAGAACGTATTGTGAAAGGATCTCAGAAGCCTTGTGCATGGCTTCCTTTGATGGAGGTTTGATATCCGCTGCCCGGTAAGGCATGCCCAGACCTTCATACTTGGTTTGGGCGATTTCGTGGTAACCGATCAATTCCACTCCCACCGGGTGCGGTAAACCGGATAAGAATTCGCCGCTCTTATGCAGGTTTTCTTCATCATCATTGACCCCGGGAATGAGCGGTATGCGCACAATCACCGCCGCACCATGCTCACTCAGAATGCGCAGGTTATTCAGGATCAATTCATTCGTGGCGCCGGTGTAGCGTTGATGGAGTTCCGCATCCATTAATTTTAGATCATACAGGAATAAATTCACATCCGGCAAAATGCGTTGAAAGACCTCCCAATCGGCTAAGCCGCAGGTATCCACCGTGGTGTGGATCTCATGCATCCGGCAGGCATGCAGCGCCTCTGCCAGGAATTCAGGCTGTAATAACGGCTCCCCCCCGGAAAAAGTCACCCCACCGGAGGATTGATCGAAAAAGGGAATATCCCGCTCGATCTGGGTCAGTAAGGCATCAATAGATATGTTGTAACCAAGTCGTTCGCGGGCAGAATAGTAGCATACCTGAGCACACATGCCGCAGATATCACAGCGCGACCGGTTGGTAACCAACCCATCCGGGGTTAATTGAAGGGCTTCTTGCGGACAAACCCGCACACAGGCCGCGCAGCGCCGGCAGCGGTTGACCCTGTAGATGATCTCCGGGTCCGAGCGCTGACTTTCGGGATTGTGGCACCACCAACAACTTAACGGACAACCCTTAAGGAATACCGTTGTGCGGATCCCCGGTCCATCATTAATAGAATAACGTTTGATATCAAAGATCATCCCGTCAGTCATTCCCCCACTATATCACCCTGGCTGGGAACGCGTCAATGAAAAGTATCCATAATATTTTTTGCCTTGGATTTTTATTTCTCCACAATATCTTCACAAAACCCAAATGCTGTACCCATACAAACACAGCAGCGAAATATCGGGGGGTGATATAATCATTTTTGAAACAAAAAAGCTGCAAGTTCACGGAGGTTATATGTTCCGCTTTGGTGGATTAGAAATTGTCATAGTCTTATTACTCGTTCTGCTCCTTTTCGGCCCCGGCCGGATTGGCAAGTTAGCCGGAGAATTAGGCCAGGCCATCAAGAATTTCCGTAAAGGAATTTCTGGTGAGAAGGATGAACCTGAACAGCCTGAACAACCTGCCGATAAAGAACCAAAACAGTAAGCGCGGAGTAGAATGGAATTTTTAGGCATTGGCCCCTTGGAGCTGCTCTTGATCTTGGTAGTAGCTCTCATCTTATTAGGGCCAAAGGATATGCTGGAATCAACCAAGAAGGTTGCGCGGGGGATACGGAAATTCACGCAATCTTCAACTTGGCGCGATGTGGTTGAGACCAGCCAAGAGATCCGCGAACTTCCGCAAAAGATCATTAAAGAGACGGGGATTGAGGAGGATCTAAAAGAGATCCGCAAAAGTACCCGTCCCTTACAAACTGAAATGCGTGAGTGGAGATCCGGTCAACCAAGGCCTCGCATGATCCCCAAATCAACCACAGCGGATGTCATGCCGGAAATTACACCGCCTCCGCCAACCGATCAAACACCTCCTGATAACACCCCGACTGATCTACCGTGACTAACCCTGACCGCACCATGGATATTTGGAGCCATATTGAGGAATTACGCCGGAGGCTGCTCCTCGCTCTGGTCGGCTTGATCGTCGCGACCCTGGTCAGCCTGCTCTTTGCCGATATAGTGATCGAGTATCTTGCCATCCCCATCGGAGGATTGGAAAACATTCAATCCATCGAAGTGACCGAGAACGTGGGGGTCTTCATGAAAGTAGCCCTCTTGAGTGGGGTTATATTGGCATTACCGTTCATCTCCTATCAAGCTATGGC
>DATMYN010000435.1:0-4864 GCA_035560875.1 Longilinea sp.
ATCAATAAATTCTTGGAAATAGTCCAAGGCAGCCCGGGAATTCTTTACTTTTTGAAGGGGCGTTAACCGACCTTCTTCCAGGGTAAAAAGTGGATATAAACCTAAAATTTCACCAACCATAGCCTGGGCATCATCCAGAAAACCAGATAGATATAAGTTGGAAAGATTGGGGATGCAAAAAATGGAGTAGATATGGTTGATGATGCTGCGGATCGTCTCTTCAATTTGGCTGATATTCTTTTGAGCGACCAACATTTGGGCTGATTTTTCGACCAAATACCCCAGCCCTATGGAAATGGATGAAGAATCGATCAATTTGATCCGCGAACACACCGGGGATGTATTGACCACTTCTTCAACGATCCCATAAAGGGGAGAAAGTGCGCTGGATGTGATTATGACCAGGATCTCATCGAATTCTTGGGCAGAATTAAAGAGTAATTCCGCGATCATTTCTTCGGTCGGATATACGAGGCGGGAGGTCAGGCGGGCAGAGATGCCCCCTTGGAGAGTGTTGGTCGAGGACGGATCGGATGTCTTTAGCGGGACAACCTGTATAGGCAGATAGCGGACGAGACTTCGCCCGGGGAAGACTGCTTGCGTAGTTTGCGCAAAGCCATCGGTGATGATGCAAGCTGATTTCATATTTTATTCGATAGAGATGATGAACTGATAATGAGGTTGGTTGCCTTCATGTTCTTCGATTTCGAAATCAGGATAGGTGTCGCGAACTTTATCCACGATCCGGTTCACGTCATGCTTCTCCATGTTTTCGCCATAGAACAGAGTAATATGTGATTTTTCCGGAGTGATGATCTTTTCTAGAAGACCCATACAAGCAGCATCCAAATTGGGAGCGGAATAAACCAATTTCCCATTATGAAGCGCAATTACTTCCCCTTTTTCAACGTTGACACCATTGATCTCCACTGATCTGGTGGCAATAGTGATCTCGCCGGTATCTACATCATCCAGTGAGCCCTTCATCCGTTCAGCCATCTGGGTCAAATCCCCATCTGGATCGTAATTTAATAAAGCTGATAATCCTTGCGGAACCGAAGTAGAGGGGATGACAATAACTTTTTTCACCGTGATACTGGCAGCATTTTGAGCTGCGAGGATAATATTTTTATTATTGGGAAGGATGATCACATTATCGGTGGGTAAGTTCTCGAAGGCGTGGATGATCTCTTCCGTGCTCGGATTCATGGTTTGACCACCTTCGACGATGGCCGATACACCAAGGCTTGCAAAAATCCGGGATATACCAATACCCGGTGATATAGCTATAACGGCAACTTGACCCGGTTGAACAGTGTGCAAGTTGATACGCTGTGTTCCGGCTTTCTTTTGGTCTTCCATTTGTGCCTGGAGGTTTTCCATGGCGACTTTTGTGATTGTGCCAAAATTCATGGTGCAATCGATGGGGGTGTAACGGTTTTCATCCGGAACATGGATATGCATCCGGTATATCCCGTCGCCTTCGCCAACCTGGATCGAGGTACCGATCTCAGAAAGTTTGTCGTAGAATTTCGCCAGATCGAATGAACTATCCGGGCGAAAATCGATGACAACTTCATAGTCCTGACCTGGTTCGACAGTATCCATAGCTTCACTCAGATCCATATCTGCCAAGGGTTTTACTAAAGCGGTGGAAGAATCAAGGGATTGGCCTTTGATAAACCTAAGCATACCTTCAAGGATGATGAATAAACCCTTACCGCCCGAATCAACCACACCAGCCTGTTTCAAAATCGGCAATAACTCAGGGGTACCGGCAACGGAGACATCTGCGGCAGCGACAATTTTTTCCAGTAAAGCCACTAAATTGTGGGTCGTTGGGGCTTCTTTTTCCGCACAGATGGCAATATCTTTCGCTACTGTCAAAATAGTGCCTTCAACCGGGCGTACAACCCCTTTATAGGCAGTTGATTTCGATTCGTTGAGCGCACTCACAAAAAGTGCGGTATCCATAGTGTTTAGGCTATCCAAGGCTCTGGCAAAGCCACGCAAAAGCTGGGAAAGAATAACGCCAGAATTGCCGCGGGCTCCCATGAGGGCGCCTTGGGCAATTGCTTTTGCCATTTGACCGATGTTGCGATCACCAGAATTAGCCACCTCATTGTAGGCTGACTGCATGGTAAGGAGCATATTTGTCCCGGTATCACCATCCGGTACCGGAAAAACATTCAGCGAGTTGACTAATTGTTGGTTTGCTCTGAGCCAAGTCAAACCGGCTTCAACAAGAATCTTAAGACCCTGCCCATCAATTTCTATGATCTCATTGGGGTCTGCTGGATTCGGAATGGTTCCATCAATCGGCATTTTTGCTCCACATATTGATAATTATTAATCGGGATTGCTGATCCGCAGACCACGGACATGAACATTGACGTTAGCCACGGGCAGAGCTACCATTTTTTCAATTTGGTAGCGAACAGAATCAGCAACACTGGAGGCAACCATGGTGATTCTGGTACCATATTCAACAATGATATAAAGATCGATATCTACAGCTTGGTTTGTGAAGTTTACATTGATGCCAAGCACAGGGTCTTTTACCAATACCTGGGTAATGCCTTCGGCAAGGTCCTTGGCAGCCAGACCTACTACGCCGTAGGATTCCAAAGCAGATTGGTAGGCAATTGTTGCAATGGCTCGATGCGAGATATAGATATTTCCTAAAGGATTTAAGTTTTCGCTCATAGGTGCTCACCCTTCTCTAATATAACCCGATTCTTGAAAAAAGATACGCTTTGTGGTAATATCAAACCTTGTGGTCTCCGGATTCGCCGGAACGACCAGGTATCTTAAGTGAGTGAAAGGGTTATTTACAATGGCAAAGTGCGATCAATGCGGAAAGTCGACGACATTTGGTCATAACCGGAGCTTCTCCTTACGGGCAACCCGCAGAATGTTCCGCCCCAATCTTCAAAAAGTGACGGTTGTTAAAGAAGGTCGCAAGACACAGGTACATATGTGTGCCCGGTGTCTGCGTTCGATGTCAAAGACTAATTAACTAGATTCTTTTCTATGCAAGAATCGCGGCATTTTGGCCGTGATTTTTGTTTTAAAGAGCTGACTTCCGCAAGGCAGCAACACCCGCTTGAATACCTTGGGGGTATCGGAAGATGGCATTGGCTGCCACCAAAACATCTGCGCCTGCGTGCAAGACATCTTTGGCGGTTGTTTCATTAATACCACCATCAACCTGAATAACGGCTTTACTGCTTGAGGCGGTTAGTAAATTCCGCACTTGTTGAACCTTGGCGGTACTCTGGGGGATAAATTGCTGCCCTGAGAAACCGGGGTTTACCGACATCACCAGTATCAAATCCACCTGATCGATCAATGCTTCAATACAGGCAACCGGAGTCCCCGGGTTGATAACAATCCCAGCTTTGCAGCCCAAGCCCCGAATTGTCTGAAGGGTGCGATGGACATTGTTATTATTTTCCCAGTGGATACTGATCGATTGGGCGCCAGCCTTGGCAAAAGCTTCAACGTGACGTTCGGGGTTAATGATCATCAGATGGACATCAAGAGGAAGTTTCGTTAACGAATGGATCGTTTCAACAACGAACGGTCCCATACTGATATTAGGGACGAATACTCCATCCATCACATCGATATGCAGCCAATCGACATCACATTGCTCGATTTGACGGATTTGATCTTCTAAATGACCAAAATCAGCCGAGAGGATTGACGCAGATAATAGGAAGCGCTCTGTGGGCATTATTAACCTGCAGGAGGGAACAGGGTAAGGACAATATATAACCAGAAAGGGATCAATCCGCCCACCATGATCAATGCCAGTAAACTAAGACCGGCAGTTTTCCAATCGAACTCAGCAATATCGGTATCTCCGACAGGCTGGGTGATATTGTTGGATTGAATGACATTCACAGCAGGTGCGCCAACGTTGACCATCGGTGGACGATAGGTGGTTGGATCGATGGGTTGTTGCATCGTCTGCGCCGAATTTTGCATCGATTGATACCATTGCTGGCTGAAGGTCAATAAAACCTGACCGAGTTGATCGGCTGTCCGATAACGGGCCGAGGGCTCTTTGGCCAGGACTTTCATCATGATCTGCTCGATAAGTGGCGGTATATCAGGGTTCAGTAAATGGGGCTGGATAGGCGCCGTATCACGATGTTGGCGGGCTAAATCTTCAGCCGAATTACCCAAAAAAGGTGTTCTTCCCGTGAGGATTTCGTACAACACCACTCCGAGAGAATACACATCCGAAGCGGGCGAGGGAGCCAAACCGGAGGCTTGTTCAGGGGAGAAATATAGCGGTGAACCCCATACCACATCACTTTGTTCGCCGGGTTGAACGGATACCAAAGCACGGGCAATGCCGAAATCGGTTACTTTAAGGCGTTGGTCCGGGGATACCAACATGTTATGCGGTTTAACATCACAATGGATCAAACCAGCCCGATGCGCATAGCCAATGCCGGCACAGGCTTGTATGATCAGATTGATCCCTTCATAAATGGGAAAACGGCCTTGTGATTTGATGATCGTTTTTAGGTCTGTACCGGGTACATATTCCATGACAATATATAACCGTTCCTGATCAAGACCGAAGTCATGAACGGTAACAATATTGGGGTGGGAAAGGTTAGCTGCAGCCCTGGCTTCTTGCGTAAAGCGGCTTCGAAATCCAGGGTCGGTTGAAAAATCAGGCCGGAGGATCTTTATGGCTACTGGTCGTTCCAGCATCAAGTCCCGTGCCTGGTATACCATTGCCATACCGCCGTTCCCTAAAGAACGCTGTAATAGATAGCGGTTTCCTAATATTGGAGCAGATTGAGTTCCTTGTTGGTCGCTCATATCGAATGGATTATAACAT
>DATMYN010000436.1:0-3935 GCA_035560875.1 Longilinea sp.
ACCACGATCTTAGCCAGCATCTCCGCTCCTTGGCCGATGAACATCAGATCCCCTATGTTGTAGATATCTACCCCTTTTATGGATCGGATGGCGAAGCGTTCTGGCATTCCGGCGGCAACGCGGCTGTTGCCCTGATTGGCCCAGGCGTGGATGCGAGCCACAATTATGAACGCACTCACACCGAAGCCCTGGTCGCCACGACCAATTGGGTGTTGGCGTATTTGCTGGAAAAAACTAAATAAACTTTCCCCAACGAAAGACAAAAAACAGCCTCATGGATAACCATGAGGCTGTTGGTTTATAGGTTCAATTTAGAATTCGGTGGACGTGCGGAAGAAAGCCGGAGAGACCGGAGTCATGCGCTGCTTGCTTTGATAGGCCAATTCCATGATGGTATGCATAACGATATTGGCAACATTGCGGACCAATGTCCGGTCTTCCGGATCGCCATGGAAAGTCAATGGTTTTCCGATGGTAATGTTATAAGGACCGCGCAAATACCAACCGCCGTGTTTTTCCTTGCAGTCGCGCGGAATCCCGTATCGGAGGGGTGGATCGGTTCGGATATGGATTCCCATCGGGATAACCGGAGCACCACTTGCTAAAGCGATGCGGGCTACACCGGTCTTGGGCTTCTGAAAGCCTTTAAAAGGGCTCTTGCCGCCTTCCGGAAAGATCACCACCGTTTCCCCTTGGCGCAGCAGTTCCACTGAACGCTCAACTGCTTCCTGTCCGCTGCCGGCTTGGGCGGGGATATGCCCCAGACTGCGCAGGCAATCGCCTGCCACAGGGATACGGAACGCTTTTCCGGTGATCAAGATATAGGAGCGTTTGGGCAGCATGCCGGCCACATAGAAAGCGTCCGTATTGGACGGGTGATTGGCGGCGATGATCTTTGGCCCATCAGGGATTTCCGTCTGGTTTTCGATGTTCATCTTCAACATCGTTTGAATATACAAGCTAATGATCGTTCTAGCTGTCCAATATAAACCTTTATCTACCAGCATGTAGTATTTCCTCCGTTGCATATCCGGACACTTCAGAACTGCTTGCTTTCAATAAAGAGTGGTCTAGTATTCCGACGTCTGCGGGAAAAGTGACGGCGGGGTTTGGGTCATGCGTTGTTCGCTCTGCCAAGCCATCTCAATGATGTGATGCATTACGATCTTGGCGACTTTTCTCACCTGAGCGTGATCTTCCACATCACCAGTAAAGGTCAACGGTTCACCGGTTGTGATATAGTAGGGTCCTTTAAGGTACCAGACGCCATACTCTACTTTTCCACGGACGGTGGACTTGATACGACGGATGCGTTCACGTTCCAAATAGATCCCAACCGGAATAACAGGCGCTCCGCTGGCGAGTGCCAGGCGGGCAACCCCGGTACGGGCATCCTGAAATCCACCTTCGGACGGGCTAAGTGCGCCTTCCGGGAAAATGATCACTGTTTTACCTTGACGCAACAAACTTAAAGCACGGTCTACGGCTTGTTGTCCGCTGCCGGCGGCCACCTGAATGTGACCTGAACGGCGTAAATAGGCTCCCAACAAGGGGACCTGAAAAAGCAAATCGTTGATCATGATGAAGGATTGCTGGCGCAGCATGGCAGCCACAAAAAATGGATCAGTTGTGGTAGGGTGATTGGCAGCGATGATCTTTGCCCCTTTGGGCAAGGGTGCATTTTTCTCGACACTCATATCCAACATGGTACCGGTATAGGCAGTCACTACTGGTTTAGAGAACCAATACATCAATTTTTCATTCAACATAACAGATTATCCTTCTGGAGCGATTTGGCTCTGTTCATATGTTGTCCAGCATACCAGTTTGCTCCTGCCGTTATAAGGGCGTAAAGGCCTATTCTTTTCCATCCGCAGGTCATGTTTTTTTTCGTCGAATAGGTACAAGTCACACATGACCACAACCTGCTTAGATGATGATATAACCCCGCCAGCGGTATAAAAGGTTCGGCTGGCGGGGTTGTAAAGTGATCTGTTAGGGGATTGTGAGGTTTAACGAACGATTTCCTCGATGTGGGGACGAATGATATCTTCCCAGAGTAAATACCCACTGCCAAGCAAGTGTAAGTGATCGTTGGTCAATTCTGTGCGGAGTTCGCCGTGGTCATCCACTAAATGCATATGCAGATCAATATAGGTATAGTCGAATTTTTGGGCGAGGGCTTGAAGCCCGGCGTTGAGGGCAATGATCCTATGGTTAAAGCGCCGTTTGCGTGGAAATACCGATTGAACGAACACTTTCGTCTCAGGGGTATCTGTCTTTATCCGCTTGAGGATCTTCTCATAGGCTGTCAATATTTCCTGATTCGAATCGAATACCCATAACGGTAAGTTGTTCGTTCCGATCAGTATAAAAATGGCGGCCGGATGACCAACGATGATCTCAGTCAGACGGTGCAGAACACCTTGAACCGAATCGTTATTGATCCCGCGATTCTTCATCGGATATCCCGGGAAGATCTCGCTCCAACGGGCTCCATCGGTAAGGCTGTCCCCCAACATCACAATATCTCCCGGTTTTACCGGGTGGTGGATAAAGAAATCCACCTTTTGATTGTGATGGGCATGCAGGATACGCTCTGCCGTAAAACCAGCCAGAGCGGTGGTAACCAGGAAAACCAACAGAACTAATATAAAAACGGAGGCATCAAGTTCGGTCAAGAATGCACCTTTAATGGGTCAAATTTGTATATTTCATTCTAGCAGAAAAGGAGCGGTCGCGCCGGAGAATTGCTTTTACTGCTTCTTCCCCGTTTTTTGTTCTCGGTATTCATCTTCTAATATGCTCATCATCACGAAATCCGAATATTCGTGGTTGTAAAAATACCCGTCACGTTGAATACCTTCGCGCTTGAAGCCAACCTTCTCATAGAATTTCAACGCTTTTTCATTAAAGCCCACCACACCAATCGAAACCCGGTGGAAATTCAAGTAACCAAAGGCATAATCCAACATCAAGTTGATGGCCTCCAAGCCATAGCCCTTACCGCGGCCTTCTTGCTCACCGATAATGATGCTAAGGTCGGTATTCCGCCAGGCATAGAACATACGCAGCAGTCCGGTCTCGCCAATCACCTTGCCGGTATCTTTGGCAACGACCATGAACCAAACCCGGCTCTGATCGCCACGGATCCGTTCAATATAGGCTTCTGCCTCTTCAAGGGTCATGGGTAAAGTCTCACCGGTCAATCCGCGCAACTCCGGATCATTGGCCCACTTCCGGATCTGTTCCGCATCGGATTTCATTAATGGACGTAAATAGACCAGATCCCCCACCAAAAAACCATTATCGATTGAGTTTGTTGCCATCATTTTCCGTTTCTTTCTACTTAGTGGTCAGCCGGACTGGGATTTCTTGGCTGGTTGTAAATTATACATCTCCTGAGAGGACCGAATCAATCGTTAAATTGAATCCGTTTTCTCATGTTTTTTGTATCTACAAATTTCGTAGAGTAATCTACTTATGATTGAACAAACATCACCCACAATGTCCCTTCCCATGGAATTACCGAAAACGTGATCATCTGATCACCCTTTTGGTACAAATACAAGGAGGGCCCTGAAGCGCTCGTTCCCGTTGCGAATGGGACCCAGCCCAAAAGTTGCAGTTGGTATAAATAATAATTCTCGATCTCCTCGGCAACCCCATCACAATAAAAGCTCAGATTGCCATCTTCTACTTGGATATTATACGCACCCTCATAGATCGGCAACCCATTCCATTCGGTTATGTTCATAGGAGTCATGGTTTCGGTTGGTTCCCGGGTGATTGTTACCGTGGGGATCTCCGGTGTGTTGGTGACCGTGTTGGTGATGGTAGGTTCAGGCGTTGATGTAGTGGTGGGTGTTATTGTGGATAGAAAGCCGAATGACATGTTACAGGCTGTGGAGAGAATTACTATTACGGCACCGCAA
>DATMYN010000437.1:0-2097 GCA_035560875.1 Longilinea sp.
ATCTAGTAATCCAAAATATTTACGGCATTACCCAGCTTTCCATTTCACTGTCAAAGAAAACCGTCCCGCGGAAAAACTGTTGGATCCTCACTGGATCAGGTGCTTCCGTATATTGGTAATGGCTCGCGATGATATACCGGCTGTCGATGCCGGTGTTGATCAATGAATTCGTATAAGGGGTTGAGAGCAGGAAATGGGTAATGAAGGCAAAATCCAGATCCATTTCGGGCAGCCCGTATGCTCGCAAGTCGGAATCACTGTACATATCCCCATCCATATCGCCGGTGTGGAAAAAGCTCACATCATTCACCGTGACTATATACCCATAGTTGATGATCTCAATCTCACCCGTTGGAACCGCGCCATGCGATAGGTAGATTCCCTCTACCTGGATATTACCAACTTCTACAAAATCGGGATTCCCATCCGTAGCATTCAGGGTGATCACCCTATCCCCAAATTCCGCCAATTGGCTGGTTACCTGCTCATTGGAAACAAGCACAACGGTTGGATTGGTTTGCATATACTGTCTTACCGGGTCGGCGCTAAAATGGTCGCCATGGTCGTGAGTAATCAAGATAAGATCGATGTTATCAAAAGGCGGTTGAGCATCAACCAACAGGGTGTAAACATCATCGGGAAGATAATATATTCCACCAAAACCATCAAATAAGGCATCAATAAGGATCTTGTTGTCGCCCGCGGTAATTAGAAATCCGGAGTTGCCCACATAGGTTACCCGTACGCCATCAAAGTAAGCCTCGGCAGTTGGTAGTTCGGAGCTCATTGGCGTCAGCACAAACGCCGGTGTAACGGAAGGCTGGACTGTCGGCGTGGATGTGATCGCGACCGGTTCAGTGGAGACTGCCGGCGTGGATGGCGCGGCTGGTTGAGCCTGGCCGCACCCCGCCAAGATGATCACTGCAAATAGATAAACCAAATACTTTTTCATAGACTCCTTAGGTGGTCTCACCTGGTTTGAACCGTTGATCTTTTTCCGAAGGCAATAATTCATTGTAACCACATATCACCGCTTAAGAATAGGACATCCGGAGCATATTCCCATTAACAATACAACGTTTACATGGGCTGAGAAAATAATTATTTCTAGGCATCTGAACCGGTTCATTCCTTTTACCCATTTCCACTTTTTCTATCCCAAAAGTAGAGTATACTGAATGTAGTAAGCTAAACCGCTTACGGTTGGAAGACTCATTTCTGCCAGATGCGTTACAAAGTCCTTGTTTTGTAACATCCCGAAGTTTTTCTTATTCCCGCTCGCACTCGCGAGATGACTCCCATTCCCAACTCATTGTCTATACTTGCCAATACTCATTGATTTGAGCTTGTTTTAACATCTCTCAATGATATTGGGTTGTACGTAAGAATTGGATGTTCCACCATGTTAGATTCTATTCTCGTCCCTTTGGATAGTTCACAACTGGCTGAGTGTGTTCTTCCCCATGTTGCCGCCGTCGCTGAAGCATTCATGTCCAAAATTATCCTCATGCGGGTTTTGGAAAAGAATCAAACCAGTGCCACGGTCCAATTATTTGATCTACTAAATTGGCAGATCAAAAAAACAGAGGCTTCCCTCTATCTTGAAAAAGCCAAATCGCGCTTACAACGTGCAAACCTGCGCATAGATACAAATGTGTTGGAAGGGTTGGTCGCCGAGACGATCACCGAATTTTCCCAGCGCCAAGGTGTGCAGTTGATTATTATGAGTAGTCACGGACGGAGCGGCTTGACCCAATGGGGGATCAGCAGCATTACCCAAAAGATCATTTTAAGTGCCCCAACCTCCGTCCTTATTGTTCGAGCCCACCCCCAGGAAAACCGGGTCAATGAATCGCCCGCCCTTCCGCTCTACCAGCGCATCTTGGTTCCGTTGGATGGGTCACAGCGCGCCGAAAATGTTTTTCCGATCATAACCAAACTGGCGCGCTTTCACAAATCAGAGATCCATCTCGTCCAGGTCGTCCAAAAACCCGAAATGGCGCGCCAAATGCCGCCGACGAACGAAGATATCGAATTGTCCAACCGGCTGGTAACCCGGAATCAAGAAGAAGCGGGGCGTTATCTCGAGCAGGTAAA
>DATMYN010000438.1:0-3222 GCA_035560875.1 Longilinea sp.
TTCATGGATTTCGTAATATCGTTATTGGGTGAAAATTTCTATATCGAGTTTCCTACCGACTTATTGGGCTGGGTGGGATTAGTCTTGCTTATCGGTGCGATCGTTTGGTTATTAAAGTTCATGCGGAATTCATTCCGTCCCCCGACGACAAAAGGGTGGCTGCTCTTCTCAGGATTGATCGCCGTTTTACCTTTCCTGAATATTTTCTTCTGCCTTCGCTTCCCGGGTCTTGTTGGCATTACGGAAGTTGGATTAAGTGACTCATCGACAGTGCCCACCCTGATCCTCTTTTCGGCGTTACCGTGGGTGATCGCGGCTGGATTTTTGGAAGTTGTCCCGGCTTTCATCTTGGGGTTGATGAGCGGCATCGTGTTAGCGTTGGCTCAGACCCACTCAATCCTGACCATTCCAGAAATTTCATTGATCTGTTTGGTCTTCACATTCTTTATTCGTCAGGGATTTCGAACCAAACCCTTCTCCTTCATCCGACGTCCCATTGGGGCAGCCTTAATACTAACGCCCTTCATCGTCATTCTGCACCAATTCTTGTTCATTTCTGTCAATGCCGCCTCCACGACCCAAATGGACTTAACCTCTGGGCATTCATGGTGGTATTCGATCGCTTTAGCGATTGAAGTATTGATAGCGGGATCGATCGGGGAGGTTCTCAGCCGGGTGTTCTCGCGGGATTGGTATAAACCCAAGAAGCTGTCACCTTCACCCATAGAAAACAGTCTGCGAACCCGATTCATCATGGTCATAGCCCCGCTGCTGATATTGATCGTTGCCGCATTGCTCATCGGCGGGTGGGAAACGGCCAGTATTGCCTCCCGGCAGATCGCTACCGAACAGTTAAGTACCGCCGTACAGTCCATTCGATCGGTTATACCAACGGTCATGGAATCTGGGTCAAGTGTTATCGCCTCCCAGGCAACGATGAACCTTCTGAACAGCGATGGGACAGAAATTGGGGATAAATTGGACAGGATCGTATCTGAATATGGGTTCTTTGAAGAGGTGATCTTATTCAATAACCAACGCATGGTTATCGCCAACCGGCCATTGGGCACCTCGGCATCCTTAACATCTAGTGAAACCAGCGGATTAGACGTAGCTGCAGCCAATGTTAATTTATCCACCATTATTACACCGGCCGGTATCAATGGGATTGGTTTCATCACCTTTATCCAAAGTATCCGCGATGAAAACAACCAACTTGCCGGTTATCTGGTAGGACGCACTTCGGTTTATTCAAACCCATTGACACAGGGTTCGTTAGCTGTCTTGGCTGAATTTGAAGACCATGAAGGGATCGTTTATGTTCTGGATGGTCTGATGCAAACCATTTATACAAGCCAGGGCAACCCGGATGGGGTGGTTTTTTCCGGTAATGTTCCCCAAGGAAGTGACCTTGACGACCAGACGGGAGCAATAATTGAGGATGGATATCTATCATATTATGCCCCTCTACCGGAATTAGGGTGGACGATAGTCTCGCGCTTACCCAGTTCTGAGATGAATAAAATTGCTATACGGATTTCCTGGCCGTTTTTCTTGATCATGGGTTTGGTTTTGGGTACTTCGATCTTCTTTATGCGGGATGGATTAAAAGGAATATCCCGATCGCTCAATAAGCTAAGCGATGAAACCGAAAAGTTGTCGCGCGGTGAATTTGATAAACCAATCCCGGTGAAGAGTGTGGATGAAGTTGGTCAATTAGCGGCGTCCTTCGAGGGAATGCGTTTATCGCTCAAACAGCGCCTGGAGGAAATGAACCAGCTTTTATTGGTCAGCCAGGGAGCTGCAGCTCATCTTAATCTTGATGAAGCCATTCAACCGGTCTTGGAAGCTGCTTTACATAAGAATGCCAGTTCGGCCCGTGTATTTTTATCGGGGGTCGAGCAGGAACCCGGTGGAGTAGATAACTACACCATAGGGCGCGGTCCAAAATCGGAGATGAATGCGGTTTTTGATTCGCAGATCTTTGAGGTCATGCGCTCGCATGATATCCTGGTCATTCCGGATACTTCTCGATCGAAACAATTTAAGATCCCTGCCGGTGCGGTGCTGCCATCAGCGTTGATCGCGGTTGCCGTGATCAACGAGAATGAATATTATGGTGTTTTATGGGCGGCGTTTGATACACACCATGATTTTTCTGAGAATGAAGTCTCATATTTTAATACCCTGGCAAGTGGAGTTGCCCTTTCCACCAGCAGCGCCCGGCTATATTCAACAGCTTCCGTAGGGCGGCAGCGCTTGGAAGCCGTATTAGCCTCCACACCAGACCCCGTATTGGTTTTCGATGAAAAGCAGCGTTTGCTGTTAGTCAATCCGGCTGCATTGCAGACCATTGGTTTAGTCAAAGGGCCTCAAGCAGGGCGGCTGGCAGAAGATGTGATAGATTGCCCTGAACTATTGGACCTTCTTCAGCAAGCCTCCAATAAACAGGCTTTGTCCCGGGAAATAACGATCCATAATGACCGCATATTTTTCGCGAGTGTTTCACCGGTGAATGCAGAAGGAAGGTATGCCGGACAAGTTTGTGTCTTGCGGGAAGTAACCCATTACAAGAACCTTGATAAGATCAAATCGGATTTTGTGTCCACCGTCAGTCACGATCTGCGCTCTCCATTAACCTTGATGCGCGGCTATGCCACTATGCTTCAAATGATCGGTCAGGTTAATGAGCAACAAGCAGACTATGTGAGAAAGATCATTAATAGCGTGGATACGATGACAAGTTTGGTTAACAACCTGTTGGACTTGGGACGGATCGAGGCGGGTATTGGACTTCAATTGGAAAAGCTTTCACCATTACAAGTAGTCGAGCATGTGGTCACTTCTCTTCAACCGCAAGCCGGGCAGCGGAATATCCAATTGGTCAAGCAGATCTTTGTTCCTGCTGAACTTGAGATCCATGCGGATCCGGCATTACTGCAGCAAGCTATTGTAAATCTGGTGGAAAACGCCATCAAATATTCGCCGATGGGCAGCCAGGTAGAGATCAATTTATCTGCCAAACCCAATTCGGTATTATTTGAGGTACGGGATACCGGTATCGGTATAGCCCCGCTCGATCTACCGCGGGTCTTCGATAAATTCTTCCGAAGCGGGCGGCGTGAAGCCCATCAATCCCGTGGAACTGGGTTGGGGCTGGCGATCGTGAAATCGATTGCCGATCAACATCACGGACGGGTGTGGGCAGACAGCCAGTTGGGA
>DATMYN010000439.1:0-2347 GCA_035560875.1 Longilinea sp.
AAAACATTTAACCATCCCGCCCATATATGGCGCAGCCATAACCCACAAGCACACACCAAACCCGCTATTGCCCAAACAAATCCGCTGATGGTGAGATAAAGCGGTAAGACTGGTTCTCCAAAGGAGAGGATGAGATCCCAATTGGAAAGCGACCCGGCAAAACGCAAACCACCGAAGATGGCTACCACCAGCCACCCAATAGCGAGTAGTTTAATGCTGAAGGTGCGTTTTAGGAAACGCCCCCTAAGTAGGCTGTTCATTATTGAAATGTGATCTCCCAAACGTGGACATGGGCAGGTTCCTGATCATTCACCGAGCGGATCTGGACTTCGACCCGGTCGGCTGTCAGGGTTTGACCAAACTCAACCAGAACATCGCGGGGATTGGCACTCTGGGGGACTTCGATGGTGAATTCTTGATGATCCTGGCTGTCAGGCGATCCGAATACCAGCACAACGACTTCGGTGGGGACCCCTCCGACAGTGACAGTAACAGAACTTACCTGCGGTGGTGTCGTAAAATCGATGATGACCCGCATGGGATTGGCAGCTTCAGTTCGGGCAACGCTCAACATATCTCCATCAAAGAGCGATTGGGCGCTTCCCATATCCAGCAGCGAATGGGTTACATCCGCAGTGGTTCCATCCGGCAAGCCAACTGTTTCTTCCATCATGGCGTGGCGGCGTTCCAACTCATTTTGAAACATTTCGTCGATATTATCGACATACCGCAGTTGAACAAAATAGAATCCGGTGCGGCCATCCGGCCAAGGGATGGTTTGAAGAACCTGAATGTCGGTGAATTTTCCACTTGCAAGGGCAAGCTCATATTCTGAAGGGATCATGACAAACACCGAATTGCCAGGCATGTTCATACGGTCATTAATGTAGCCTTCGATACTGCCGAGGTTGAAATCCAGGGCGTCGCTCTGCGAATAAAACCGCGCCAAAATATCGGTACCATTTGCCCAGGCTGGAGAGATGAGGAGATAAGTGCCGGGATGATCGAGCATGAACTGACTGGCTGTGGCGAACAATTCCTGTCCGCCCCACTGCATAGCACCAAGGCCATAATCATCGTACCAGTACAGGCCGTTGCGTAAGGCATCCACCAGGGTGTACATATTGCCAAAAGTGAATGAAACGAATAACGCGCCGCTCAGCAGCCACTGCGGCCAACGGCGGTGGACAAGGAAATCGGCACATTCACTGATCCCGATCGCAGACAAAATAGATAAGGGTATGACCATGAATAATGCCCGGGTGATACCCAATTCCACCAAGGCGGCTCCGGCTGGGGCAGCAAACATGGCGATCAGCAGCACACGGTAGCGGCTTTCACGGATGCGCCACAAGCACAGACCGATACCCAGGGCGACAAAGGGGAAAAGGTACCAACCCACATGCCCGTACCCCAGCATGAGATGGCGTTCAAGATCCACACTGTTGGGCAGGAACCAATAAGTGGGATCCAGGCCGTGCAGGTAGATGCGGAAGAAGGTCCCCAGTTTTTCCCAAATGGTGAGGTCCATGATCCAGTAGGAGCGCAAGATCATGAGATGTTGGAAGTTTTCTTCGCCGTGCTGGATAAGAAAGCGCACATACGGCAGCAGCACCACTACCCCAAGGCCAATCCCTTTAAGTACGGTGATGCGGTTTTTCCAATGGTAGGGGATGTCATTGAGTAAAATTAATATTGCAGAAACGGCTACCACCATTTGGGCAGGGCTGTAACTGTAAAAACAAAGGCCGGCGGTAACGACTACGGCATAAAACCAGCGCGGCGACTCCTCGCGGTACATTAAATAGCTATACAGGAAGGCGGCGAAGAAGGTGGTGGCAATGGCTGTTTCAAAAGCGGTCCTTGAATGAAGGAACCAGGCCGGGATGAGTGAGAGGATCAAAATAGCCAGCCATGGATAGCGGCTCTTAAAAATACGACTCATTATCAGCCCTACCGAAATGGCGGCAATGAGCGTTACCAGCACGGACGTGCCCCGGGTAACGGCGATAGAACGGCCAAACAAGATATTGGGGATCACCTGTAAGTAGACCGAAGTTCCCAGGTTGTATTGGTTACCGTTTACAAAATAAGTGGGCAAAAAGTCATCGTCATAATTGTGGAAGCCATCCCGCACCAGGTCTTGAGCCAGGATGGTTTGCACAGCCTCATCGGTGAAGAAGTAGATCGGGAAGGATGTCAACCCGATCAGACGGACGAGTAGATAGATCAATAAAGCGCCGATGACCGGCCAGCGTTTGCGGGTTGTCCACAACCATCGAAAAGCCTGGATGATGCGGTCGGCGACGACAGGCAAGGTAGTCGTCAACCGGACGGGCAATTTGAT
>DATMYN010000440.1:0-9194 GCA_035560875.1 Longilinea sp.
ATTGTGATTCGACACTTGTATTTGAAAAAAAACGACTGTATAATGCTGATTATTACCGGTAAAACTTTATATATACGCAATATTTTCGGTTATTTATTGGCAAGAACGACTATACCACTTTACCACTTTGGAAGCCAAAAACATGGTAAATACCAAAAAAAATGATCAGGTGGTATCACTCCCCGAGGAACTGCACAAACCGCTTTATGTGCAGATCCAGGAATACCTTGCCGATATGATCTTGTCGGGCAAACTCTTGCCCGATACCAAGATCAACTCAGAACGTGATTACAGTGAAGAATTGGGGGTAAGCCGCATGACCGTACGGCGGGCGTTGACCGAACTGGTCAACGAGGGTTTACTGGTACGGCGGCATGGTTCAGGGACTTATGTAGCCCGGCCGCGCATCACCTACGAAGACCGTGAGCTGGTCAATTACGTAGATGCCATGCGGGCTCACAACCTTTCCACCAGCAGCCAGCTTTTGGAATTTGGGCAGATCGCCGCCAGCCGCCGCCTTGCGGAAAGACTGCAGCTTGAGATCGGCGAACCCCTGTACCGCATTGTTGTCCTTCGTTTAGCCAACCGCGTTCCTGTCCTTTTGGAACGCGGTTTTTTTCCCTGTTCGCGCTGCCACAACCTGGAAGAATATGACCTGGAAAAGACATCTTTGTATGATCTGTTAACCCAGGCGTATGGGATGCAGTTGAAACGCATCGATCAGATCACCGAAGCCGTGGCAGCCAGCGAGACAGTCGCCGAGCAATTGCGTGTGGAGGAAGAATTTCCACTGTTGATGTTAAGTCGTTTAATGTTTGATGCCGTTACTGGAAAACCCGTCGTATTTTCGCAAGACTTCCTTCGGAGTGATTATGCCCGTATCCATACGCAGATTGATCTTTAACCGGCCGGTAGATCGGTCCTCTGACGGCCTGGCCAAGATATTCCCCGATTGGGCGGCGGTGCCGTTAACACCAGCCGCCCACAGGGCCTTGAAAGGAGGTTCGCTTTCGGCAAACCAATTATACCTGTTTGGTGCTTCATTAGATCTTTCCATTCATTCCAAAACCCAAAGTAGGAGGAGATAATGGCTCAAGTTGTTTCAACTACCGATGGGGACAAGAAACTCTATGCTCGTAAGAGTTCCGGCCTGGTAAGGACGATCGGTGTATTTGGCGCTATGGTCTTTGGCGTCCACTGCATCTCCCTTTCATCCTCAGGTTTGATCCCCTTTTCATGGGTGGCAGGCGTTTGGCCCGGCAGCAGCATCATTGGTGTTCTCACCGTTGCTATGCTCTTCTGCCTTTTCCACGCCTACACCTATGCCGTGATCGGTGCAACCATGCCCCGCTCGGCGGCTGACTATACCCTGGGCAGCCGGGTCCTTTCGGCTCCCCTGGCCTTCGCCGCAAGCTGGACGCTGGTCATCTTCAGTGCCATGGTATCCGGTTCTTTGATCGCCTGGATCCCCAAGACAGCTCTCCCGGTGTTGTTCCGCACGATGGGCATTGTCCTCGAAAATCAGGGCATGATCGACTTCGCAGCCTGGTCTGCATCCCCCACCGGAATTATCTTGATCGGGTCGATCTGCGCCGTGATCACCTTCGGCATCATGGTTCTCCCGACCAAAACCATCCTGCGCACATTGGAAGTCGGTTTCTTCCTGGGCTTGGCTGCCTGGGCGATCATCTACTTCCAGTTAGCCAGCGGCACCACCGAATCCTTCGCTGCTGCTTGGGAGCGCTTCATGGGCGTTACAGTCCAAAGCCGGGTCGACCTGGCTGTTGAGCAAGGTATGGTCATGAACCCCAATGTGGGTATGATGACCCTGGCCGGTTTGATCATGGGCTTCTGGATCTTCTACGGCTATTACATCCCGACCTTCTTCGCCGGTGAAGTGAAGCAAGCCGACAGCACCCTGCTGGCCGGTTCATGGGCTTCCCTGTTGGTCACCTGGGCGATCTTCGTTGTAGCCACCCTGCTCATCCAACGCCTGGTTCCCGCTGAATTCCTGGCTGCCGAATCCTACCTAAGCAATATCGGATACTCCGGCGGCTCCATGCCGTGGATCACCTTCTATGCGGCTATCCTGATGCCCAGCTTCCCACTGCTGCTCATTGTTGCCTTTGCCTGGGTCTTCACCCTCATCAACCTTGCCCAGACCTACTTCTTCTATTGCAGCCGTATCGTCTTCGCCTGGGCCTTTGACCGCATCATCCCCGAAGGTGTCTGCTACATTCACCCCAAACTGCGCAGCCCCTTGATCGCTATCCTCGTCATTGCCATCATTGCCGAGGTCGGTGTCGTCGACGCCGGCTTGGGCGGTGTTATGGGCGCTCAGTTGAACTTCGTGTTCTTCGCCGTGTGGACCCAGCTTGTACCAGTGCTGTCCATCACCCTGTTCCCGTTCCTCAAACCCGATCTGTTCGAGAACTCTTCGGCCTTTGTACGCCGCAAGATCGGAAAGATCCCCGTGATCACTATCATTGGTGGTATTACCTTGGTCTACCTCCTCTGGATGATCATTGCATCCTTCCTGTTCCCGGCTGTCGGTGGTCGTATCGGTAACGGTACCATCGGTACCCTGATCGGTTTCTTTGCCAGCGGTTTCATCGTATTCTACATAGCTCGCTGGTGGCGTATGAAGAAGGAAGGTATCGACATTATGTGGACCTTCCAATCCATCCCGCCGGTCTAGACCGCAGGTGGAGTAGTTGTACGTGCCGGGGAGGGGAACCTTCCCTCCCCGGTTTTTGTACCCGCAAATCTTTTGCCCCACTGGGCGCCCCCGGCGCTCCCCGCTCGCGGCGGCCAGAGCGGCAAAAGCCTTTGCAAGGCAATAACCTTACTGACTAATGGAGTTAAGAACATCATGATGTACCGCATCCTATACGGTTCCGATTTACATGGTTCCAATGCGTATTTCCGCAAATTCATTGCAGCAGCCATGCAGTACAAAGCCAATGCATTAATGATCGGCGGCGATGTGACCGGCAAAGCCATGAGCCCCATCATCCACCAGGGTGGCGGCCGCTATATCGGTCATTTGTTTGGACGAAAAGAAGAATTAACCACGACTCAGGAACTCGAAAAATTCAAAGTGACGGTTGGTAATGTTGGTTTCTACCCAATCATATTGGAAAAAGACGAAGCCGAAGTAATGGAGAAGGATCCCAAACTGCTGAATAAACGCTTCGAACAAGAGATGGTCGGCCGGGTAGGCGAGTGGATGGCCTTGTTTGAAGAGAAATTAGCCCCGCAAAAACTGACCCTGTACTTCATGCCCGGCAATGACGACCTCTTCTCCATCGATGCGGAGATCGCCATGTACCCGCATGTCAAGAACCCGGATATGACCTGCCTGCAGTTGGAATCCGGCAATGAATTGGTCGGTCTTTCTTACTGCAACATGACCCCCTGGGCATGTGAGCGCGATATCGAAGAGCCGCAGATGGAAGAGAAGCTCAATACACTGGCCGGGATGATCCAAAAACCTGAAACGGCCATTGCCATGCTGCACTGCCCGCCCTTCGACTCGGGTATCGATGTTTGCCCTGAATTGGATAAGAACATCAAGATCGTCACCACCGGCGGTCAGGTTATTATGAAACCGGTCGGCTCTACGGCCGTGCGTGGATTTATTGAAAAAGTCCAACCCATGTTGGGTTTGCACGGACATATTCACGAAGCTCCCGGACATACTCATATTGGACGCACTTTGTGCATCAATGCCGGCAGCGAGTATGCCGAAGGCATTATGAAAGCCGCCATCATCAACATCGAGGGCGATAAGGTCAAGGGTCATCTGCTGATTTCCGGCTAAACGCCGAACCATTCTTCTGAGGAGATCACATTTATGGGCAAATATGGAGAGATCCAACAGGATTTTTTTGACGAGCGAAACCGGATTCTGGAAGCCCTGGCACAGCCTGAGAACAAGAAACTGACCATGCGGGTCATCGGGGCCCTGGCCTTCCGTTACCACTGCGATAAATACGGTTATATTCAAGACGCCTTGGGGCGGGTGTTCACCGATATCGATTTTGCCGGTTATTCCAAGCAGTTCAAAGATATCATGCGCTTGCTGCCGGAATTGGGCTACAAGGAAGATAAGGTTGTTACACAATTGTTCGGCGATTACCGCCTGCTGTTCCACGACCCGGTGTATGGGCGCCATATCGATGTCTTTATGGACAAGCTTGATTTTTGCCACATCCTGCCCTTTACCGGGCGGCTGGAAGCGGAAGCCATTACCCTGCCGCTGGCTGAATTGATCGTGGAAAAGATGCAGATCGTTCAGATCAATGAGAAGGATGTCATCGATACGATCATGCTGCTGCGTGAGCATCCCATTGGCGATACCGATACAGAAACGGTCAATGCCGCAGTGATCGCCAAACTGACGGGCAAGGATTGGGGGCTGTGGCGCACGATGACCAAAAACCTGAACCTGGTAAAAGAAATGCTGGCCCGCTATACCCAGTTGACCGATGAGGACCGCAAGGTCATTACCGAACGCGTGGATGAGCTGAAACAGCGCATGGATGATGAGCCGAAAACTCTGGCCTGGAAAGCACGGGCTGTGATCGGTGAGAAGAAGAAATGGTGGAAGGACGTGGAGGAGTTGGAGAATCGGTAAATATAACAATGCGAGGATGAGGATTGGGCGATCTCAGAAGATGTTGGCTACGGTCTTGAGAGATTGCTTCGTCGCAAAGAACGCTCCTCGCAATGACACATAAAGGAATGACAAAGTGTGTTGTGTAGCACATCGGGCAACCTGTTTCACTGCTGCTCACCCGGTGTTTACAAAGCGGGGGCGGAGTAACATCCGCCCCCACCAATACCTATGACTATTCGCGCAGCTGCTGCGCTGAAGCAAAGTATACCTGTTCCGAAAGAGAGAATGCGATCATGAAAGACACTGTCGAAAACTTCATTGTCCCCTGGGTGCGTACCACAGAGCCCTACAGCGATGCGCATATGGATTTCGCCTGGGAAAACCCGCAGATCGTGCGGATGATGTCGAACGAGAACCTGTTAGAACCTTCACAAAAAGTGTTAGATGCCATAATGGCCGCCGCCCGCCAGGGCAACTTGTACCCCGGCTCCGGCGAGAAACTGCGCAAGATGCTGGGTGAACGGGCCGGGCTGACCGAGAAAAATGTGGTGCTGGGCTGCGGTTCCACCGATGTGATCAACTTTGTGGTGCAGACCTTTGTAGCCCCCGGGGAAGAGGTTGTCATTTCCGTGCCGACCTTCCCCATGTACGAAGCACGCGTCAAAACCCACGGCGGTGTGGTCGTTTCGGTGCCCATGACCAAAGATTTCTACTGGGATGTGGACGCCATCATCAAAGCCGTGACACCCCAAACCAAGCTGCTCTTCCTGTGCTCACCCAACAACCCCACCGGCAACCAGATCGATGACAAGGACCTGCGCCGCATTTTGGATCTGGGTGTGCCGACCTTCTTTGACGAAGCCTACTTTGAGCTGGAAGATACTCCCAAGACACGCGCCGGCATGATCAAGGATTACCCCAACATGTTCGTCAACCGCACCTTCTCCAAGGCCTACGGGCTGGCGGGCTTCCGCTTGGGCTACATCCTGTGCCACGAATCGCTGTTCACCTTCTTCAACCGGGTGCGCATCCCCTGGAACGCCAGCCTGGTTGTGATCGCGGCTGCCATTGCCCAACTGGAAGATGTAGAGGATATCCAGCGCAAACGCAAGAACACCATCGACGGTCGCAACTACCTCATCGCCGAACTCAAAAAGATCCCCGGCCTGATCGTATACCCCTCGCAGGGCAACTTTGTGCTGGTGGATGCCGGTGTGTTGGGGAAAACCTCCAATGAAATTAAAGAGGGTATGCTCCAGCGCGGTATCTTTATCCGCCAGATGAGCGGACACAACATGACCAGCGGATTCTTCCGCATTACGGTGGGTACACCCGCCCAGAACCGCAACTTCATCGAAAAATTCAACGATTACATCTTATCGCTGGATCGCTAACCCTGGCGGGAGGAACGCCATGACCAAACAATATATTTTGGCACACGATACCGGTACGGGCGGCGATAAGGCCGTCATTACCGACCTGCACGGGCGGGTGATCTACTCAGCTTTTCAGGATTACCCGGTGAATTACCCGCGGGCAGAGTGGGCCGAGCAAGACCCGGATGTGCTGTGGAATGCGGTGGCTGCGACCACCCGCACGGTCATCACCCAGTCGGGCATCGACCCGGCGGAGATCTTGGGCGTGGGTGTTTCGGCGCAGATGTTCAACGCCCTGCCGGTGGATGAGAACTGCAAACCGGTCACCCCCATGCTGAGCTGGCTGGATATGCGTTCCATCGCCCAGGCTGACCGGGTGCTGGCCGGCGACCGGCCGCGCTTCTTGTTCGAGCATACCGGCAACATCCCAACCGCCAAAGATTTCATTCCCAAGGTGCTGTGGTTAAAGGAAGAACGCCCCCATTTGTGGGCACGCACGGCATACCTGCTGGATTGTAAAGAGTACATCGTCTTTAAGCTGACCGGCAAGATCGCCACCGATTATCACGGCGCTTCGGCTATGTTCTTGTTCGACCCTTACAAGAAGTGCTGGTCCAAAGAAGTGTGCGATGAGCTGGGCATACCGCTGGAGAAGCTGCCCCCCGCCTTACCGTGTACGGATGTGGCCGGCTATATCACCCCGGAAGCCGCCGCCCAAACCGGTTTGCTGCCGGGTACGCCGGTGGTCATCTGCGCCGGGGATGTGGCCGTAGCTCAATCGGGCTCAGGCGCCAACAAAGCCGGGCGGGCGCATTTATGCATCGGCACGGCTACCTGGGTGGGCGTCTCGACCAGCAAGTTCATCAATGACCCGGTCAAACCCTATTGGGGTCTTAACCATATCGACCCCAGCAAGTATGTCATCGCCGGGGAGATGGAAACCGGCGGCGGAGCACTGCAGTGGTTCCGTGATACTTTCTGCCAGGAAGAAACCCGCCTGGCGGCCGAGTCGGGCATTTCCACCTATGAATTGATCAGCCAGATGGCCGAATCGATCCAGCCCGGTTCCGAAAAGCTCATCTTCACCCCCTGGCTCTCGGGCGAGCGCGCCCCGGTGCTGGACCATTATGCCCGCGGCGGGTGGAACGGTTTAACCCTCAGCCACACCAAAGCGCATATGGCGCGTGCCCTGATGGAAGGGGTGGGCTACCATATCCGCTGGATCTGTGAAGCCATGGAGCAGACCGGTTTGGCCCTCAACCAGATCAATGCCATCGGCGGCGGGGCAACCAGCCCGGTGTGGATCCAGATCATTGCCGATATCACCGGCCGGCCGCTGCGGGTGGTGGAACATCCCCAAGAAGCCGGCGCCATGGGGGCGGCTCTGGCGGTAGCGGTGGGGTTGGGCATCTACTCCAACATGGATGCTGTGGACGACCTGATCGGCATCCGGCGTGAGGTAGAACCCAATTTGCAGAACCATTCGCGCTATAATGATCTCTACGGCGTTTACCGCAGCCTTTATGACAGCCTGGCGCCCATCTACCGTAAGATCTATGAGGCTCAATGAAGAGTTATATCGACCATAACAAGCTGCAAAAACGCGGCGTGATCGCCAATACGGCCAGTGTGGGCGGTATGCTGGTGATGATGGCCAGCGTGGTGTTGAACTTGTTCATACCGGCCATGGCTACGCTGGGGGTCATCTTGATGATCGCCGGTATGCTGGTGGCGTTGCTGGGCATCTTCTTCGCCAACCGCTGGATCAAGAAGCCGCGCCCCGAGGTTGTGCTGGATGACACCCTTAAATCGCTGACCGATCCTTACCAGTTGTACCATTACCCCAGCCTGCCGTGCGAGCATATTTTGCTCACCCCGTACGGGGTGTGGGCTATCGAGACGGTCAACCTGGAAGGCGAGTTTACCCTGGAAAAGGGCAAATGGCAGGAGAAGATCACCATCGGGCGCGCCATCCGCTGGATCGTGGAAGAACATTTGGGCGACCCGCTGAAAGAAGCCATTTTGCTGGGCGAAAACCTGCAGCAGCACCTGGCGCCCGCTTTGCCGGAAGGCACCTCTGTGCCGGTGTGGCCGCTGGTGGTGTTCATCAACCCGCGAGCCCGCACATGGTTGAAGGACGGTAATGTACCGGTTGTTATGGCCGATAAATTGAAGAAACATGTGGTGGGCGGGGGAGCCACCAAGCTGACCCCTGAGGTATACCAGGCGGTGCAATCCGCCCTGGATGCCACGCTGCCGCCGATCGAGACGCAGCGGTAAGGTTGATATTTGATGGGCGGTCGAGATGACCGCCCTTTTTTTTTACCCCCTCCTGCCTCCCCCTAAAGGGGGAGGAAACAAGACAATCCCCAAACCCTCCATATAAACACCAGGGTTGTATAATCATTAAGGAGACGGCAAAAACCCGTCTCTCATCTTTCCCTGGTGAAGGCAAAATGACTGACCAAATTACCATCCGCGGCGCAAGGCTGCATAACCTCAAAAATATCACCCTTTCCATCCCCAAGAACCAACTGGTGGTGTTTACAGGCCTGTCCGGGTCGGGCAAATCCACCCTGGGGTTCGATATATTGCTCAAGGAAGGCCAACGCCAATACCTTGAGTCGCTGGGGATGCTGGCCATGGGCATGGCCAAACCACCGGTGGATGCCATCACCGGGCTGTCGCCCTCCATTTCTGTTGACCAGCACCTCACCAACCGCAGCCCGCGTTCCACCGTGGGCACGGTCACGGATGTGTTCACCTACTTGCGGGTGCTGTATGCCCGGCTTGGGCACCGTCCCTGCCCGGTGTGCGGAAAAGACGTGCCCCCCAGCTTCAACGCCGATTGGGAGGTTGAAAGCGTGGCGGATGATGACGGCGAGGAAGAAGGCGCTTACCCCTGCCCGCACTGCGGAGCCGGGCTGCCCCTATTGGGCATGGCCAACTTTTCCTTCAACAAACCCGCCGGAGCCTGCCTGGCTTGCACCGGGCTGGGCAGCGTGCACAAGGTCAATCTGACCCGCCTGGTGGATGGGAGCAAGACCATTGCCGAGGGGGCCGTCAGCGGGTGGGACATCCATTACATCAAGTATTACACCGGCACGCTGCAAAATGCGGCGGCTTACTACGGCTTTACGTTCGACCTGGCCCTGCCGGTGGCGGATTTTACCCCGGCGCAGCGCGACCTGCTGTAC
>DATMYN010000441.1:0-3998 GCA_035560875.1 Longilinea sp.
TTCTGGTGGGGGATAACCCTGCCTCCCATACTTATGTTCGCTCAAAACAAAAAAACTGTGCTGAAGTAGGCATCCAATCGTTTGGGTTTGAGCTCCCGCAAACCGCCAGTCAGGAAGAGGTAGAGAGTTTAGTAAAGAAACTCAATGCGGATCCGGCTGTCAACGGAATTTTGGTACAGCTTCCCTTACCTTCCCATCTGGATGAGGAGAAGGTATTAACTCAGATCAGCATCGAAAAGGACGTGGACGGGTTTCATCCCTTGAATATCGGCCGGCTGGCGCAAAAAGGCCGTGATCCGTTATTCATCCCGTGTACTCCGGCCGGCTGTATGCTGATGCTAGAGAAGTATGTCCCAACTTTGGAAGGAATTAATGCAGTCGTATTGGGACGCTCGAATATTGTGGGTATGCCCATGGCACTGCTATTGGTGCGCGCCAACGCTACCGTAACCATTTGCCATTCCCGTACCAAGAATTTGCCGGATGTTGTCCGCCAGGCCGATGTACTGGTCGCAGCCGTGGGCAGGGCAGAAATGGTGCGCGGTGATTGGGTCAAACCGGGTGCGGTGGTCATTGATGTGGGTATGAACCGGGTGGATGATGCCAGCAAGCCAAAAGGGTATCGCTTGACCGGTGATGTGGCCTTTGATGAAGTAAAGGAAGTGGCTTCGGCTATTACCCCGGTTCCTGGCGGGGTAGGACCGATGACAATCGCCATGTTGTTACGCAATACCCTGCGGGCTGCAGAATTAACCGACAAATAACCAAAAAGATCTTTAAAACTTGAACGCTGTCATGCACTGACAGCGTTCATTACATTTATCACCCTATTCATGTTGTCAGACAATTGACATTTCGAAGATTATTCAGTAAACTAGTTGTATAGCTGTCTGACAACACATTATCCTATACTATCAACCTGATACTTGGGTAATCCCATGACCACTTTACTCATTCGAAATGCATCAGTAATCGTAACGATGGATGACCAGCGGAGAGAGATCTCCGATGCGGGTTTATTCATTCGAGATGGTTTCATTGAACAGGTTGGAAAAACGAGCGATCTACCGTCTCAGGCTGATCAGGTTATCGATCTCAGCGGGCATCTCATTTTACCTGGTCTGGTAAATACCCACCACCATTTTTATCAAACTCTTACCAGGGTTGTCCCGGCAGCGCAAAATGCGAATTTATTCCATTGGTTGAAAACCCTTTATCCCATATGGGCTCGTTTGACCCCCGAGGATATTTACCTATCCACAAAAACAGCATTAGCCGAATTAGCCCTTTCTGGCTGTACCACTGCTTCTGATCATCTATATCTCTATCCAAACGGATCCACGCTGGATGATGAGATCGGTGCGGCACGAGAAATGGGGGTCCGGCTGCAGGCTTCGCGCGGTTCTATGAGTCTAGGCGAAAGCAAAGGCGGCCTACCCCCTGACAGTGTGGTGGATACAGAAGATGCGATCCTGCGCGACAGCCAACGGTTGATTGAACGCTACCATGATCCGAAACCAGGCGCTTTTACCCAGGTGGTATTAGCGCCTTGTTCTCCCTTTAGCGTAACCAGTGAATTGATGCGCCAGAGTGCGCACATGGCACGCCAGTACGGTGTCCATCTGCATACTCATTTAGCTGAAACCCAAGATGAAGAAGCATTCTGCCGTGAGAAATTTGGTCACCGGCCGGTTGCCTACATGGAATCGGTAGAATGGGTAGGTAATGATGTGTGGTTTGCCCATTCCGTGCATGTGGATAAACAAGAGATCGCGGTATATGCCCGCACCGGCTGTGGGGTAGCCCATTGCCCATCTTCCAACATGCGCCTGGCTTCCGGTATTGCTCCTTTACGCGAATACATGGCTGCCGGTGTAAAGGTTGGTTTAGGCGTGGATGGGTCTGCCAGTAATGACGGATCGCACATGCTGGCGGAAGCCCGCCAAGCCATGCTGCTGGCCCGTTTACGCGCTGGTATTGAAGGCGCTTCTTTATCCGGAGAGGATGCACCGCGAATATTAACCGCCCGCCAGGCACTTGAACTGGCTACCCGCGGCGGCGCGGCTGTTCTAGGCCGTGATGATATCGGTTCCCTGGCGGTTGGTAAGTGCGCCGATTTTATTGCCATCGATCTCAATCGCCTGGATTATGCCGGGGCTTTACATGATCCGGTAGCTGCAGTGGTATTCTGCAATCCGGTTACTGTGGATTATTCTGTAGTTGGCGGTAAGTTTATCGTAAAAGAAGGTCATTTGGTTAATATTGACTTGCCGGTGCATATTGAAAAACATAACAAAGCTGCCCGACGTCTGGTCTTTGGTGAATGAAATGAGGAGTACATGACCCCATTTGAACCGTACGACTCACAATTCATTGTTGATGTTGCCATGGGCAGACGCCCCGCCGGTCTTGTGATCACGCACGCCCAATGGGTGAGCGTTCAAACGGGTGAGATCATTCCGAACACGGATGTGGCTGTGATCCGCGGTCGGATCGCTTATGTTGGTTCGGATGCCAGTCACTGCATTGGACCTGAGACTACCGTTGTGGATGCAAAGGGGAAATATCTTGTGCCCGGATTGCTCGACGCGCACATGCATGTAGAGTCGGGCATGCTGACCGTGACCGAATTTGTTCGGGCGATCATTCCCCATGGAACAACCGGAATTTTTGTTGATCCGCATGAAATTGCCAATGTTTTCGGTTTGCGTGGTGTACGCTTGATGGTCGATGAAGCTGCAAAAATGCCGATCCATGTTTATGTACAAATGCCGTCGTGTGTTCCTTCAGCCCCCGGGCTGGAAACCCCCGGTGCACAGATCGGCCCTACCGAAGTGGCTGAAGCGATGACCTGGCCAGGTATCATCGGTTTGGGTGAAATGATGAATTTCCCCGGTGTGATCTCAGGCGACGATAAGGTGCATGCAGAAATGGCTGCCACCCGCCGGGCAGAGAAGGTGATCGGCGGTCATTATGCCTCCCCAGACCTCGGGTTACCCTTCCACGGTTATGCCGCCGGCGGACCCCAGGATGACCACGAAGGCACACGCATGGAAGATGCGATCGAACGTGCCCGCCAGGGTATGCGGGTGATGATGCGCTATGGTTCAGCCTGGCATGATGTTGCTGCCCAGGCTCCGGCGATCACCCATCGGGGGTTAAGCTCCCGAATGTTCTTACTATGTACAGATGATAGTCATTCAGAGACATTAGTGCATGAGGGGCACATGGATCGGGTATTACGGCATGCCATCCAGCAAGGGATTGAACCGATGGTTGCCTTACAAATGGCAACGATCAATACCGCTGAATATTTTGGCGTAAGCCGGGATATGGGTTTGATCGCACCTGGACGGTATGCCGATCTTCTCCTTGTACCGGATTTGAGCGATTTCCACCCGGAGCAGGTGTACGTCCGCGGCAAATTAGCCGCAACGGATGGACAGCTTGAGATGGATCTGCCTCGCATGGAATATCCGGAGTGGGCCCACCATAGTGTAAATGTTCAACATACACTTGTTCCTGCCGATTTCCGTTTGGTTGTCCCGGTTGGAGCAAACCAATCTGAACTTACCGCTCATGTGATCGGTATAATCGAAAACCAAGCCCCAACCAAACATTTACGCCTTCCAATCTCTGCAATCAATTGGGAGGTAAAAACCGATCTCAAACGTGATCTTGCCAAGATCGCACTTGTAGAGCGTCATCATAATACCGGGCGCGTGCAGGTTGGTTTGATCCAGGGGTTCGGTTTTACTGAACCCTGCGGTATAGCGACCACCGTTGCTCATGACTGTCATCACATGATCGTGGTGGGTACATCCGATGAAGATATGGCTTTGGCTGCTAATACACTGGTAGAGTGTGGTGGTGGTCAGGCTGTTGTAAAGCACGGTAAAGTAATAGGCAAAGTTGAATTAACCATCGCGGGCCTCATGTCCACAGAACCGGCCGAGGTCGTAGCTGAAAAAGCTGCGACGGTACTGGAAGGTTTTAAA
>DATMYN010000442.1:0-2686 GCA_035560875.1 Longilinea sp.
CCCTCCCATAATCCTAAAACCTTCTATAATAAAGACACTATGACCAAGACCTCTTCGTTTGGAGTATCCCGCCGCGAAGCGCACGATTCATCCGAATTTTATGAACGTGCCCTTTATCATAACCCTGCACAAAACGAAAAAGCTGCTGAACCACGTGAAGATGTGCCGGCGATCTCAGACGAAGCTGGATGGGCGGACCGGGTCTATTGCCAATCCAGTGAAACTATACCGGTCCCGGATCAGAGCATTTCGCTGGCTTTTACCTCTCCGCCCTATAACGTTGGCAAGGACTATGATCAAGACATCTCTTTGGATGAATATCTGGGTTTGATCAAGCGTGTAGGAAGGGAGGTCTATCGGGCATTGCAGCCTGGTGGACGCTATGTGATCAACATCGCCAACCTTGGGCGTAAGCCGTATATTCCATTACACGCTTATTTCTATAATATTCACCAGGAACTGGGTTTCTTGCCGATGGGGGAGATCATTTGGCAAAAAGGGAAGGGCGCAAATGGAAGCTGCGCATGGGGAAGCTGGCGCTCTGCCCGTTCTCCCCGTTTACGGGATGTGCATGAATATTTACTGGTTTTTGCCAAAGAGGAGTACTCGCGTCCTCAAAAAGGGGTAAACGATATCAGTGAAGAAGAGTTCATGGCTGCCACCCTATCCGTCTGGCAGATCCCCCCTGAATCAGCTCGCCGGGTTGGGCATCCGGCGCCTTTTCCCGTGGCTCTGGCAGAGCGGGTCATCCGGTTATTTTCTTTTGTGGGTGATGTGGTCCTGGACCCCTTTATGGGCGCCGGAACAACCTGTGTGGCTGCCGTTCGCACTGGACGCAGTTATGTTGGTGTGGATGTTTCACCGGAATTTTACCGGCTGGCAGAAGAGCGCATACAGCATGAGCGTGGCCAGGAGCCTGAAAAATGAAGAAACAATACCGGTTGGTTGTGCTCACATTCATGGGATTGGCGCTTCTCAGCCCAGCCTGTAACTTCCCCGCCAGTACAACCACACCTGATACGGAAACCGCTTTCGTCGAGACATCCTCTCCCTCCCCGGATGCGAGTGGGACATCTTCACCTGTATATGTACCGACAGCATCCCCAATAATCATTGAACCTGTTTTGGCATCGATTGCCATTACAAGCCCTGGGAGTAGTGCAGAAGGCGTCTCGCAGCTGGTCTCGCCGATAACCGTAACCGGAGAGGCGGAATTTCCATTTGAAGGTACGCTGTCTTTGATGCTGACCGGTGAAGATGGTAGTAATTTGGCGCAAGCTACAACCCAAGTGGACGGGGAATATGGCGGGCGGGGACCTTTTTCCACCGAATTGACGTTTTCCGTCGATCATGACCAACCCGGGCGGATCAGCGCCTACACGCTTTCCATGCGTGATGGCGGCTTGATATTCTTGAACAGCGTCCCGGTGCTGTTGTTATCCACCGGCAGCAGCAGTATCCAGTCAGCCGGATCTGATATAGCTCCTGTCCAGTTCATTTCTCCCATTATGGGTGAGACCATCAGCGGGGGAACGTTGGTCATCCATGGCGTTGCCAACCAGGCGTTTGAGAACACATTGAATTTAGCGGTTTGCGGGGCGGGGGGCTCAGGAGAACCTAACCTTTTATGCGGCACCGCGGATAACATCCTTGAAAGCGGGTTAGCACTTGAAGTCGAACCGGCTGACTCGAATGGCCAAATGACCTTTTCTTATGTTTACCATTTCTTTTTTACTGCAGAAACGCCGGTACGTATTGCCGTATACTCCATTTCACCCCGGGATGGCGGCATCGAATGGTTGTCATCGGTCGAAGTTACCTTACGACCATAATTTGCCAATTTTAAAAACAAACCTATGATCGTACGCGAAATCCAAACTAAAACCTTACTTTCCTCAGTTCGCCAGCCGGATGATTGGTTTGGATTGCGCTATAACCTGAATCTTTATCGCGGCTGCCAGCACCAATGTATTTATTGTGACACGCGCTCAGAGTGCTACCAGATCGAGGACTTTGAGCATGAAATATTGGTCAAAGCCAATGCCTTGGAATTACTGGCTGATGAATTACCTCGTAAACGTGTTAAAGGTACGATCGGCACAGGTTCTATGAACGATCCTTACCAGCCGATAGAGTTGGAACGCAATCTGACCGGCAGGGCAATGCAGATCATTGCCCGCAACCGGTTCCCGGTGCATATCCTTACCAAGAGCGATCTGGTGGTACGCGACCTGGACGTGATCCGGGAAATCGCCAAGGTGTATGCAGCGGTTAGTTTCACCATCACGGCTGCCGATGATGGGCTTAGCAGGCAGCTTGAACCGGGCGCACCAGCCACCAGTAAACGGCTGGAGGCAATAAGCAAATTTTCACAAGCGGGAATTTATACGGGGGTATTGCTAATGCCGGTTCTGCCTTTCATAGAAGATACCGAAGAAAATATCCGCGGTGTAATCCGCCAGACGGCTGAAGCAGGGGGAAAATATGTGCTGGCAGCTATGGGATTAACCCTGCGCGACCGCCAGCGGGAATATTATTACGCCGCTCTTGACCGGAACTACCCCGGGTTGAGCCAGCGCTATCGCACAGCTTATGGAGACCGGTATCATGCCGAACCGCCAAACTCGAAAAAACTATATGCCCTGGTTGCGGAGGAATGCTCCCGGTTAGGCCTATCGACCCGCAT
>DATMYN010000443.1:0-3161 GCA_035560875.1 Longilinea sp.
CTTCAAGCCATAGTTCGGAGCCGTTGGAAATAGCTATACTCCAGCCATCCCAGGGTGGGTTGAACATGGGCAGGTCTTGCCATTCGTCCGCCGTCTCAAAGGATGTGATCACCAGATCCGGTGTATGGCCAGGTAGGCGGATAAATGTCCGCGGCAGACCATCCGGGATCAAAACACTTAAACCGCCAAACTCCAACCACAATGCCGCTCCCTCCTCGGTTACACACAACACCTTTAATGTGATCCCCGAATCTAGCTGCAAGGTATCCCCCGCCTGTAACTCCGCCGGCAGCGAACCGGCTTCAACCAGTATGGATTGAAGGTACTGTGCGCTTGAACCCTCGGCGGCCGTCCCCAGCCACCAGGCTTGTCCTAAGGTGGTTTCATCTACAATATCGGCCAATATGGTCAGATCTTCGGCTGATGCTGGCGATATCATTACGGCTGCCAACTGCTGACCACCCAACCGGGTTGGCAATTCCCCTTCTACACTTTCCAAGCCATCCCCATTGATCAACAGCGAATTCCCGTTGGGGGTTTGGACCAAGACAGTCCCGCCTTGCCAGGCTGTGAGGCGCAGGTAACCGACCGGTGCAGCCAGAGCGGAACGGGCAAGTCCGGCCACAGCCAGGGCGGTGAAACCCAGAGCTAAAGCTGGCTTAAGCCAAGCCCAGCGGTGCTGCCAGGCATAATAAGCCGCTCCGATCAAGCCATACAACCCAGCCGCTCCCCATACGGTCATATTCTCGATTTGCATCCAACCGGCGGGCAGGCGCGCCAGCAGCAGTGTCATGTGTGTGGTGTAAGCGGTGAGCGGCCAGGCAATCCAGGCCGCGATCTGCCCGAGCGGCGCCCAAACCAAACCGATCAGCACCGCCAAACCACCCAAGATCATCACCGCCGGCTGAACGGGCAACAGGAGCGGGTTGGCCAAAAAGGCGATCAAGGGAATGCGGCCAAACCAATACAACAACACCGGCGCCGAGATCAATTGGGCAGCCAGGGTGAACAAAAAATATTCGGCTATCGGAGCTGTAATCCGTTTGGCCGTCCCAATTGGCAGGCGTTTTTCAAGCCAGCCGCCGAACCATTTCTGTAGCGGATCCGCCAACAAGACCAATCCAAGCGTAGCCGTGAAGGAGAGTTGAAAACTTGCATTTACCAAGAGGAGCGGATTGAATACACACATCACCGCGGCGGTGAAGGCCAGGGTGTTTATCCCGGTATTTCGGCGCCCGGCCGTGGCTGCCAGCACACTCAAGCCCGCCATCAAGGCTGCCCGAACCACCGGAGGGGTGGCGCCGGTCAGCAGAGTATATAAAGTGATCGTGATCACGGTCAAAGGAGCGGCTTTGCGCGCCGGTAACAGCCGTTGTAACAGCATTGCCACCAAGCCGGCTACAAGCGCCATATTGAACCCGGAGATAACCAGAATATGAGATGTGCCGGTTTGACGGAAGGCTTGGTATAGATCTTCGGTAAGATGATCGCTAATCCCCAGGAGGATACCGGAAAGGAATCCGGCCTCCGGCTGTGGAAAGTAGACCATGAGCAGGTCATTAGCACGGAGGCGGATACGGTATAACACATCCATCAAACCGCCTGGTTGTGAGCCAACGTAATCTACCTGCGGGTAATACATCACCCCTTGTACTCCGCGCCAAGCCAGGGAATTACCCGGTTCAATAGGAATGATCACACCGGTAAAATCCACTCTATCGCCAAACTCCCAATCCCCGTTACGTGAGACGTAGAGCATCAATCTGCCTTCCACCGGAGACACCACATCCACCATTAAGCGTGTCCGCGCACCGGCCTGTTCCGGCATTCCGGCTATCGACCCCTGCATGGTTACCGGCGAACCATTACTGACGCTTGAAAGCGAGCTTGTACTATCCAATTGATTAATTACAGCCCTTATAGCGCCCATGCACATCACCGCCAGCAGCAAACCAAGCGGTACCGAACATATGCGGCGAAAGGGGATCAACCAGTGGATATTTGGATTTCTTTTTTCAATTAAGAGTGCCAGCAAGGCTAATAAGCCGGCAATGATCCAACCCCCAATAGACATCTCTGCGCCGGTGCCGAGGGCAATCCCAGCCAGAAAAGCACAAGACAGCCAAAACAACGGCATGGCTTTCATCATCATGGGTGATATTCAATTAATTCAGGATCAGTATTCTGGAAAGCCGCAGGATCAAATTCTCCGCAGCCAAGACAGAAGCAATTGGTAAATACCATAATGCACCCCATTTACCAAAGCCTAAATCATGTAGGGATTAAACGAACATTCCTTGCTTATTTTTCCTATGTACTTTTTTTACCAATAAGCAATCACTGAATTATTGGATCGTATCCTGCGGTCGCTCCGGAAGGTTGAAGAAATAGACAACCTGTGAATCATAGGAGGCTACCCGATTGATCCGCTTTAGCCAATCCAGGATTTCGTCGGTAGCGCGGTGACTGATGTCATGTTCATTAACACGAATAAATTCACCGCTGCGTACGTCTTGAAAAAGAGTATCCCCCCAATCAATCACGATGCGGCCGTCCTGCAGGACAAGCACCCATTGTCGGTTGACTGGTGTTCCGGTAGTCATAGTGCCAGCCTAATTAGGCTGCCTCCTTTTTACGGTGGTTAGAAAATTGACCGAAATTGGTTTCGCGCAATTTTTTGACTAGTTCAATTTGAGTAACACACCATACTTCGTGAATCGGGCAACTTTCACCAAAAGGACAAAGGCCGGGATTTACCGTACACTCGTTGAGCGCTACCGGCCCGTCGATAGCTTCAACAACTTCCAACATAGTCACATCTTTTGCGGGTCGGGCTAAGGTTACACCGCCGCGTGCTCCGCGTGATGTATGGATCAAACCGGCAATCGAAAGTTGAGAGATAATCTTAGCCAAGAAGGAAGGTGGAATGTTTTGGATTTCAGCGATTTGGGCTGTGGCTGCTCTTTGGTTTGGTTGTAACCGTGCAAGGTACAGGATTGCCCGTAATGCATAGTCGGCCTGTCGTGTTATCTGCATAGTAAACTTCCTTTTTCTTGAAAACTAGATAGAAACACTCATGTTATTGAGTTTATTCAATGTCATGTATCGCACAAGTGACAGAGGTCATACCAACCGGATGACCTTACGCTACTACACTTAAG
>DATMYN010000444.1:0-7193 GCA_035560875.1 Longilinea sp.
ATTAAACATTGATGGGCTATGCCCAATTTGGTAATTTTTGATTTCTCTGATCATGGAGGAAAGACAATGAGTGATTTTTTTGGTCGTGTCGTTGATGAACGCGATATTTTTAGCAAACTCCTGAGTAAAATCCCAGGGTTCAAAGGCTATATTGAACGCCAGAACCGCCGGTCGGCGGATAAGTTATTACGTGAAACTCTGGCCGACAAATTTGAAGCCCAGTGGCAGCGCATCTCATCTGTTCAACGGGACTTGATGAATCAGGGCTCGATTGAATATTTGGATGACATGGAAAGTGCGGCTATTAAACTCCGCCAATTTATCGACCGTGTTCGCACCGCTTCTTATGGTTATGCAGGTTTATTTGATGCTGTCAAAGTAAATGAAGAAGAACTTGGTCAGATCTATCAATATGATCTGGCACTGTTGACATCAGTTGATGAGGTTTCCAGCGGGATCGACAATGTGGAAGCCTCAATTGGTACGGATGGTTTACCTGCCGCAATCCGTAACTTGATCACCCTTACCCAATCATGTGTTGACGCCTTCAACCGGCGCAGCGAAGTGATCACCAGTATTGGCTCTTCCTCCGGTCAGTAATATTGATCGAGATCCATACCAGAACAAAAATGGAGTACGAACATGGCTAGAATTTTTGATGTAGTTGAATACCCCAGCGAGATGCTGGATGAAATTGTTCATCGTTTTCCAGAGACCGGTGTAGCTGATCTGCGTATTGGTTCTCAGGTCATCGTGCGTGAGTCCCAGCGTGCTGTGTTCTTCCGCGATGGTCATGCATTGGATAACTTTGGGCCTGGCCGCCACACGATCACGACCGCCAACATCCCGTATGTGATCGATTTCATCGGCAAAGCTTTCAATGACCGCACGCCTTTCACGGCTGAAGTCTATTTTGTGTCGATGAAAGAATTTGCAGACCGCAAATGGGGAACCCCGCAACCGATCATCGTCCGTAATCCCAATATGGGTTTGGGCGTCGCCTTGCTGCAGGGTTTTGGTTCCTACAGTTTCCAGATCAGTGACCCGCAGCAATTTGTTACCCAGATCGTTGGGGCACAGGGTACCTACCGCACAGCTGATATAGAGAACCGCTTACGCACCATGCTGCTTTCCAAGCTGCAAGATGCTCTCGGTGAGACAGGTGCGAAACACAGCGTAGTTGAAATGATCGGCTTGACCGAAGAGTTGGGCGCTGCAGTTCGAGCCAAGACCCAGGATGATTTCAAAGCCATTGGCTTAACGTTGAAATCTTTCTACATTGGCAATCTTAAACCCTCAGATAAATCTGCCCAGGAATTGCGCGATATGGGTATGCTGGATATGGCCACATATACACAACTCCAGGCTGCCGATGCCATGCGCGACGCAGCTCAAAACCCAAGCGGCGGTGCCGGATTAACAGCCGGTATCGGCGCCGGTATGGGTATCGGAAATGTATTATCTCAATCCCTGCAAGGGATGGGTAATGCTCAAGGCGGTCAGGCCGCCGGCGCGGCTGGTGGTGCTGTTGCGGCTAATTTACCGGCAGTAATGACCCCCGCCGAAGCAGCTGCTGTCCTTAAAGTATCCGAAGAGGATGTGGTAGCTTCCATCAAAGCCGGCCAATTGAAAGCCCGCCAAATTGGTACTGCTTACCGGATCAGTAAAGAAGCCTTAGAAGAGTTCCTGCGCTCATAACAGGAGACACTCTTATGATATGGCTCCCCCTCTTACACAAACCTAAGAGGGGGAGCTTTAGCTTGTCCCCATGGAAAATGACCTGTTTGCGTTCCAAGCTAAACTTAAGGGTGAGAGACCATGCGCTTACAAGAATACCAATCCAAGCAAATATTTTCTCGCTATCATATTCCAATCCCACGTGGGAGGGTTGCCAATACTGCCAGTGAAGTAAAACAAATATCCGAAGAACTTGGCGGCCGGGTTGTTGTGAAAGCCCAGGTCTTGGTTGGCGGCCGGGGTAAAGCCGGCGGGATCCGCCTGGCAAAGACCGCTGCCGAGGCCGAAGCGATAGCCAACCAGATCTTGGGAATGGAGATCAAAGGGCTGTCGGTTCATCGATTACTTATTGATGAGGCGGTCGGGATCGTAAAAGAGATCTACCTGGCTGTGGCCAATGATCGCTCCATCCGCCGGCCAGTTTTAATCGCCTCTGCATCGGGGGGAATGGATATCGAGGATGTAGCCGCTAATAATCCTGAATTGATCATCCGCATTCCGATCGATCCATTATTGGGTTTGCGTGATTATCATGCCAGAGATTTGGCTGTCAGTATCGATCTACCCAAAGAGCACTGGAAAACATTCAATGAGATTGCCAAAGGGCTTTGGACCGTCTTCGAGGAGAATGATGCCGGCTTGGCTGAGATCAACCCGCTTGTGATCACAACGGATGGAAGGCTCTTGGCTTTGGACGGCAAAATGATCGTTGACGATAATGCTTTATACCGCCACCCAGAATTGGCTGAAATGCGTGATATGGATACCGAGTCACGGGTGGAGGTGGAAGCCAGGAAATACAATCTCTCCTTTATCCCGCTGCAAGGGGATATCGGCTGCCTGGTGAATGGCGCCGGATTGGCGATGGCCACCATGGATATCATCAAACACTATGGGGGTGAACCGGCGAACTTTTTGGATATCGGTGGGGGAGCCAGTGCCGAAAAAGTAGCTTCGGCTGTGAGGATCATACTGGCGGATAAAAACGTAAAGGTTGTATTGGTGAATATCTTTGGTGGAATTACCCGCTGCGATGAGGTCGCGAAAGGGTTGATAACGGCTACCCAAGAACATGCCGAGCATATCCCGATGGTTGTGCGGTTGGTTGGCACCAATGCAGCTGAAGGGAAAGCCTTGTTGGAAGCTCACGCTCATCATTCTGCCCAAACCTTATCTGAAGCCGCCGAACTGGCGGTAAAGATCGCTAAAGGAGGGGCTAAATGAGCATCCTCATCGATAAAAACACACGTGTGGTTGTTCAGGGGATTACCGGCAACGAAGGGCAGTTCCATTCGTCTCAAATGCTGGCTTACCAAACTGCCGTAGTGGCTGGGGTAAGCCCAACCCATGGTGGCGAATGGGTCCTGGATGGAAAGATACCGGTTTTCGATACCGTAAAATCGGCGATCGAACTTACCGGGGTCAATACCAGTGTCGTTTTTGTGCCAGCGCGGCATGCCGCCGATGCCATCCTTGAGGCCGCCGATGCCGGGATTGCGCTTGTGGTCTGTATCACCGAAGGCGTACCGATCCGGGATATGATGATGGTAACCCGCTACCTTGAACAGAAAAACACGCGTTTGGTGGGGCCGAATTGTCCGGGGATCATTTCTCCGGGGGAATCCAAGGTGGGGATCATCCCCGGGTCCTTTACCAAGAAGGGAAATATTGGGGTTGTTTCCCGGTCGGGCACACTGACGTACGAAGTGTTAAGTGCATTGGGGCAACGAAAAATGGGAGTGAGTACCTGCATTGGGATCGGTGGGGATCCGATTGTAGGCACAACCTTTTTAGATGTCCTGGATCTGTTTGAGAGTGATCCTCATACCGATAAGGTTGCCTTAATTGGTGAAATAGGTGGTAATGATGAGGAATTGGCTGCCGAATTCATTGCCTCACGCATGACCAAACCAGTGGTGGGTTTTATTGCCGGTATTTCTGCCCCGCCCGGAAAACGGATGGGACATGCCGGCGCGATCATTGAAGGACGCAGTGGGACGGCTGAAAGTAAAATAACGGCTCTTGAGCGTGCTGGCGTGCGCATAGCCAATAGCCCTGAACAAGTAGCTGAATTATTGGAAATGTGATCTGGTTCTCTGGTACTTAAAACATAAAGACCCGTCAGGTTCTTACAAGCCTGACGGGTTCTTTTGTTATCCCAAGGTTTTATTTTTTACTTTTAATAAAGGAGACAGCTTCGGAGACGGAGCGGATTTTTTGAGCTTCTTCATCGGAGATGGTGATCTCGAATTTTTCGCACAAGCCATCTACCATAAAAAAGAGGTCCATCGAATCAGCTTTGAGGTCTTCCACAAAGCGAGTATCTTCTTTTACTTCTTTGGGGTCAACTTTTAAGACGTCTACGATGACTGCTTTCACCTGATCAAAAATTGGATCCGACATAGGTTAAACTCCTTGAGTTAGTTAGTTCACAAAGATACACCCATTGTATCTAAGCGGGATTGGTTGTCAAGGGCAAAGCCTTTCTCGTATAAACAACTGCTTTTATGCATTTGCCGGTGAGCTATGTTGTATAACACCATTATTGGCTGGTAGTTGCTTTTTGCGCTCGTTTTATTTCCAGTTCGGCCAGCAGCTTGAGGTGGCTTTTACGGGTGATCGGGTAATAGATCAATAAAGGCAGGGCGATGAAGATCACCACGGCAGAGACCGGGCCAAAGAACAAACGGATCCCAAACAGGGCATGGGCAGTCTGCTCCACATTGGCAATATAGCCAAACAATGCCAATGACCAACCGGCTACGGCGATACCAAAGGCATTGGTGAATTTGGTGATGAAGTTCCACATGCCGTAATACAAGCCTTCTTGGCGTTGACCGGTCTTTAATTCATCATACTCCACGACATCCGGCAGCATACTCCACGGGCACACCCACTGGGCCGAAAAACCCATACCGGCGACCACACCCACTACATAGATCAACGGGGTAGGTGCATGGGGCAGCAAGAAGGTTGAAGCACACGCTATAGCCGCTAGCCCTAATCCGGCTGCATAGGCGGGACCTTTGCCGATGCGATCGGTGAGCATTTTCATCGGGTAAAGGAATAGACCGATCGAACCAAGCATAGCGATCATCACGATCGGCATTTGGTCGGCCATATTCAACTGGTAGGTCAAATAATATGGCAGCAGGGTGGTCAGCAGGGTAAAGCTGAAATTGGTAAGTAAGAAACAACCCATCAACCACATGAAGGGTTTATTTTTAAAGGTCGAAGCCACAGCCTTGAAGGGCGGGATTTTTGCCGGAATAACGGCTTCCGGTTTTTCTTTAACGCCGAAGGCAGTAACAAACACAGCCGCCATGGCGATCAAACCGAAGAACAAACCCATTCCACTGTAGGCAGCGTGTTCGCTTAAGTTGAAGCTGGTCATTAATAAACCGGCTACTACCGTTGTGGTCGCGGCGCCTAAAATGTAACCAACCACGGTGAAGATCTCGCGGATAGTTGTGATAGAGGTGCGCTCATCATAATCCTGGCTTAATTCAGGCGTGAGGGCTGAATAATTAACCGAGACGATGGTATGAATCGTATCGAAGAGCAGAAAGGTAAAAAAGACTGCCAAGAAGGCCGTCACCCCGGTCAATCCCTTGGGGATGGAGAACAGCAGCCAGGTACCCAGCGCTAAGGGGATTGCCCCAAAGAGCAGGTAGGGACGGCGCCGGCCCCAACGGGTCTTCGTTCGATCTGAAATATAACCAAACAACGGGTCGTTGACGGCATCCCAGGTCATCTTACCGACCATGAGGGCTGAACCGACAATAGCCGGATCTATCAACGCCACATCGGTGTAATAGATCATCAGGAAGAACTGGGTGATGGCGGTGAGCATAGCGACCCCCATATCGCCTACGCCGTACTTTACTTTGATCTTGCCGGGTACTTTTTCGTTCATTTTATGTCTCCAGGTTTTCCGATCATAGAGGGATTGTTTTGCATGGCTTGGGCAGCCGCAGACAGGAATTCATCGGCCCGAACAACTTTGACTTTATTTTTATCCAGGGTTTGGACAAAATTGTACACATCCGTAATGGTCGTAAAGTAAGCAAATAAATGGCAGGCGATAAAGCGGGGGGTAGGTGCAGGGTTTTCGATAAGCGCCCGGATGCCTTCCAGCACCTGATCACTCTCCCATGGGATCTGGTCAGGTTTTGGCCAGCTATAAGCCACAAAGGGGCGTTCATCTGCCATATACATGGGCGTACGTCCCAGGTGGAAATACCCGGCCAGATAGCCTAAGAATTTACCCGGGGCTTTACCGTGGTCTTTCACCACCCGCATTGGCGGGTCAGCGATGTAGGATGTGGTGACCCTCACATCCGCCAGATCACAATAGTGAGCACTTTCCGCCATGTAGGCGGGCAGGTTATTGGCTAAGGGAGGAATGATGTAACCGGCACCTGAGGGCCCCGCCACCAGCAGGTCGGTGTCTTTGAGACTGCTGTAATAATATCCAAGCAAAGCCGGGGCGATTTCAGCCAGCAAAGGCTGCATTTCCCAATTGAAGGCTACTTTTCCGCGTTCCGATCTACGCCAGTTGCCCAGTTCACCGGTATTCATCAATGTGAACTGGTCCCCATCCGAGAGGGTGAAGGTCAGATAGACCTTATCCTCAAGGTTCACCCGGGCAGGATCGATATAGTGTTGTTTGAAAGCCACTTTTACGGGCAGCTTGCTGTGAAAGCTGTAATTACCCGCCATAAAGGTAGGCGCCAGGCGCATCCCGTTCATCGAGATCTGCAGCATAAAGGCCATCTCATCATCCCGGTCGCTGTGCCAGCCGAATATGGTCGGGAAGGGCAAGGCTTTAACTTTGCGCTGGATGGTGTGACCCAAGCGTGTCTCTGCAGACCCGGCGGATAACAATAGCCGGGCCAGTCCCTTTACTAAGCCGTCCAGGTGTGTATTGAAAAGGAAATTACGCAGCCCGAAAGGTCCACCGATCAATATCATCAGCAGGGTCTGACCAAAATTACGTACACCGCCCTTTTCAAAGGAAGTGAGGCAATAGGTGAACAATTTATTTTGGACGATGTAATCGGTGAATTCGCTGCGTTTCCAGGCTGGTTCCAAGCTGGCGATCTGACCCGGTTTACAGCGGGGGAACAATTCTTTCAATGCCCAAGCATAGGCTGCCACCCGGTCCTTGAACCGGCCGCGCAGGTCGTGGCGGATATCCTCCAGCCCTTGGGATTTGGCCCAGTCGATTTGGGTAGGTCCAATGACCAGCAGGTTTTCTTGAGCTGCCAGCATCAGAGCGATATTCACCGAGTCGATCAAATCGGGATCCCAAACGACTACACCATGCAGCAAATGCTTATAGGCTTGGACAGCTTTGTCAAGATTGGCTAATGAATGGGTTTTGAGCTTATAGGCTGAACGGTAATACTCCAAATTTGCGGAATCATTATCTTTTATAAATTCACGGTATTTTT
>DATMYN010000445.1:0-2515 GCA_035560875.1 Longilinea sp.
CAAAAGTGGGAGGTCGTTGATCGCGCAAAGGTGACCGGCGCGCAGCATGGTGCCATCACCTCCCAGGGCAATGACCATATCCAGCTTTCGTTTTCCAACTTCGGCTTGCAGCCCATCATCGTTGACCGCACCTGTTACTACTTCAGATACACCGTTTTCCATCAGAAAGGTACTGATGGCTTGCATGTCTTTGGCAGCTTCAGGCAGGTTCGGGTGGTAGACGATGGCAATCGTTTTTAACGCAGACATGTTTAGATTATATCCTGAAACATAATTTCTATGAATTATATCTTTTCTGTACAATTGTCACGAAATCCGCAGCGGGCACAACGCACCGGTTCTTGATGCGAACGGCCTGGAGGCGTATGTTTTTCGCACCAGCGCATTTCATTGATGATGTCTTTCAGGTTTTGCTCAAGCTGTGGGGTGTAATCGATGGCAAAGGTGCGGTTGCGGTAGTTGATCAATCCGTAGGCCGGCTTTTTCCCATAGGTTTGTTCGACCAAATAGCAGTAGGCAGCCAGTTGGTAGATATGGCTGTCATGCGGTTTTGCTGGAGCAAAGCCGCTCTTTACCTCTACCGGTATCAGATTACCGTTTTGTTGGACAAGATAATCCGGTTTTCCTGCAAGTCCGAGGGATGGATCATATAGCACCCGCTCCACCTTGCCCCATACGCTGGGATCGGAATAGACCACCCGACCGGGGGGCAGACCAATTTGGCTGCGTTGGCGGTTGGCGACGTACAGCACAACCACCGCCAGAAGGAGCAGGAAAACTCCGATCAGTGTAGTGTTCATGGCAGTACTGTTTGGGTCAACCCGACAGCCAGGATCGCCAAAGCCAATAGTAATATGAACCAGCCCGCCCAGCGTAATACGCCGGAACGGGCTACTTTTTTGCCTTGTTGTTGATGATACGCAGTACCGCCTGCCAACTCCGCCTGATTTTGTGATTCAACCCCTTGTTGTTGAAGATACCAGGCCTGTCGGCAGAAGAGAAAAGCGCCGATCTCAGAGGCGCGGATCGTCCGCATGATCGCCGTCCGAGGTTAGAAAATGCCGGCTGTTTTCCTGAAGTGCTTGGGTAAGGCGTTGTTCGCGCAAACTCAGGGTCAGGTCGGCGCGGGTACGTTCCACAATACCGCGCAGCAGGTCGGTATGCCGGCGCAGCCCATACGTAATGGCATCCGGGTAATCCAAGGTGATCATCAGGGCGTAGATCTCGTCCATCCAGGTTAGCAGTCGTTCGGCATCTGGGCTGTACCCCTGGCGGAGGATATCCAAACAGCGCCGGCGCAATTCCCCGGCTGTTTCCGCCAACCCATTCAGATATACGGCTGTGAGTACACCTAATTCCTGCGGACCGGGTAAGGGTTTGTCTTCAATAATGGCGCAGGTAAGGGTAGCTTCGCAATATTCCTTGATGGCGTCTTGGGTATAACCGGCAAAATAGAGATCAGGCGTGGATGCCAGATCGGTTTGGAGTGTTTTTACGATCGCTTGCGCTTCTTGAAGGTTTTGGTGGGCTAATTCCACCTCATTCCGGTGAATGGCCCGGATAGTATGGGCAGCAAAACGGGTTAATTGGCGCGCTTGCACCAGGGCATTATCCCTGGCAGTATTGCGCGCCTCAAGGTCCTGGCGAGCCAGGTCGGCAAGATGATTTAAAGGGTCCATAACTACGATTCGCCTGGTGGTTTGGTCTCTGGGGAATGGGGTGAACGGAAGAGATCTTCTGCCAGGGTACCACCACCCGGCAGGTTGATCGGTCCAAAAGTGGCTTCATAGCGGGCGATGTTTTCCCCCAGGGCGCGGTAGAAAGCTTTCGCGGCAATGGGCGCCATTATGATCCGTTCCAACACCTCTGCACCGGTTTGACCGGGCAGCATTCGGGCAAAATCCATTACCAACTCGGCAATGGAATGGCTGATCCGGGCAATGTTGACGTATTGGGGTTTTAGATCAGGCGGGAACTCCATAGGAGGGGTGATCCCGATGGGTGGACGGTTATTGGCGGGTGTGGTCATTCTTTACTCGTGTGGGCTAGAAGGGAATTTCTTCCCCACCGGTCGGAATCCCACCCTCTTCCGGAGCAACACTGCCACCTTGATCGCTCTCGGCGCGGCTGCTGAGGAATCGCACCGTCGAGGCGGTTACCTCAAACGATGCCCCCGGGGTACCATCCTGGCGGTTCCAGATCTTGGGGCTTCCCGTTGCCGGATCGGCAACCAAACGGCCTTCCACCAACACCTTACCGCCTTTTTTTAAGTAGTTGTTGCATGTCTCGGCTAATTTCCCCCAGGCTTTAATTCGGAACCAGATCGTTTCTTCGATTTGCTGGCCGGCAGAATTGGTATATTTACGGCTGTCCGCCATGGAAAAACTGGTGACTGCCTGGCCATTAGGGGTGTAGCGCATTTCGGGATCGCGGCCGACATTACCTGCGATGATGATAGTATGGAACACGTGAAATACTCCTTTCAAACCCATATGAGGGTTAAAACATTCTTTTC
>DATMYN010000446.1:0-2094 GCA_035560875.1 Longilinea sp.
GTTACAATCTCCCAGCGAGCAAACCGGCGGATGATGACATTCTCACCGAGACTACCGCTTACTTGAGCCAATAGTTGCGAAATGGTACGGGTATCATCACGGATCGAGGGCTGGCGGATCAGTACGTTTTGATCCATAAACTTTTTTAAATAGCCCGCCACGATCCGGGGAATGAGTTCATCCGGCTTCCCTTGTGACCAAGCCATTTCCCTCACTTTACCTTCTTCCTGCTGCAAGATGTCCGGGGGTATATCCTCGTCGCGAACCCATAACGGGGATGCACCCGCAATTTGCAGCGCAAGCTCATGGGCAAAAGTAAGGAAAGCCGTCGACCGGGCAGCAAAATCGGTCTCACAGTTCACCTCGACCATGACCCCGATCCGGCCGTTCCCATGGGAGTATAGTTCGATAATGCCCTGAGAGGCCTGCCTATCGGAGCGTTTTGCTGCCGCAGCAGCAGACTTCTCCTGTAAGGAATGAAGTGCCGCAGTGTAATTCCCATCGTTTTGTTCCAACGCCTTCCGGCAGTCTTGCACACCTGCGCCGGTCTCTTGGCGTAGTTGTTTAATCATTTCTATTGTTGTGACCATACAGATACCTTGTTTTGGTTGTTAAGTAGAATTGGTTTGTTTCTTCAAATCGCTCTGCAACCGGGTGACCCACTCCAATTCTTGCCGATATGTATTAACCAGGTTTTCATTGATCCGGGTCCACAAAAAACGTTCACGAGGTGTCCGGTTGGGTATATTGCTTGAGCGTTCGATTTGAGCCTGCCGCATTTGCAGTTGGATAGCGATCTCTTGTGCGTACCTCGCCAGGCAGGCGTCCAGCTCATCTCCACTTAACTCATCCATCCAAGCCAATTGGATCAGAAAATTATTACGAAATTCAGGTAGTTCCGGGTCAGAGCGCAACCAAGCGCGTAATTCCGCCTGTCCTGCCGGTGTGATCGAATAGATCTTTTTTGCCGGTAGACTCTCTTGGTACTGGATCACTTGACTGACATAACCCTGTTTATGAAGATCCACCAACACGTTATAGATCTGGTTATTATTGCCTGACCAATAGAACAGGTCTGAGTCGGCAATGATCCTTTTCAAATCATAGCCTGATAAGGACTGCCAGTTAAGCAAGCCAAGAATTGTAAAACGGATATCCATGAGGTCTCCAACATAACATAGGTTACATATATACTATGTTATTAATAACATAGTAATTAATTGGTGTCAAGGAAATCGGGGTTATTATCGAAATGCCCCCTCAACTATAGGGATGTAGATATCGAGTCAGTTGAAAATGGGTTGAGTTCTACTCACACGAAAACAGACCACGGATCTGGTGCGGACTGAATTCACCCGTGAATTCGCCACCACCCTCGTTCAGGATGCGGTCCCATAAACGGCACATCATCTCGTTTGTTTCCGGATATTCAGCAATAGTCCGAACGGTAAGATCGACTGCTTCCCTTATTCGGCCGGTGTGGGTAAATCCTTCGATGAACACGGTAAAAAAACGTCCCATGGACGCATCCATCGGAAAGGCATCCAAGGATGAGTCGGCAATTTGAACAACCGTGTCCCAATGACCAAATTGAGCGGCCAAATCGGCATCAAGGAATTGGCGGCACCACCAGAAATTGACATCTTCATCCAACGCAAACCGTAGTTCTGATGGGGGCTCAATCCGGTCGGGCAAGATCAAATCCGGGTGTGAAAAGGCACTTACTTCCTGGATATTTGTGGCAAGGTAAGGGTTAACCGGATCAAGCTGGGGATCGAGTACGATCAAACAATTATTAATAAAGGTGACCCCTACTATTTGAGAAGGGGAACTTCTAAATGGATATGCATGCAAAATGTCATGCGTGGTGTTCAAATCCTCAATGGTAATGTGATTCTGGTCGTGAGCAATGTATTCATAAAAGTAAGTGGCTTTGGGGAAGCCAAGCGTAGTCTGATCATATAGCCAATTGATAAAGGCAGAAACAAATGTCGAACTTGGCAAGATGGTATCCACCTCTTCACTCACGATCATTGTCCCCGCTTCAAGATTGGGAATACGTTGGTTTATTTGAGTGAACAATCGCTGTTGAAT
>DATMYN010000447.1:0-2059 GCA_035560875.1 Longilinea sp.
CGTTAACTATAGTCCTTTAATAGAAACTTTTCATCAATATTCTACATATCCAAATTTCATTTTAACATACACCGCAAGGAGTCCACCCTTAAAAAGATTGATTTACCTAACAACGGCGATTAAGGTATAAAATTTAATCACCATGGGTAAAGTTTTCAAGGTTATCCTCTTTGTCGGATTATTTGTCACAACCTATGTATTGGTCCACTCATTCACAGGCGATGTTTCCCATTTTCAAGACTTTTTACCCGGCGACCTGGCGTTATTCGCAGGCGTCTTTCTGGTCATGTTGTTTGTTTATTCCCAGTTCATCATCCCAACCAACAAGCTGCAAAACCGGGTTCTGATCTTTTTATACTCATTCCTTCACATGGTTGGTTTTCACGGCGTTCCACAACGGATCGAGAATGGACGTCTATATCCAGAAAATATCAACCCCAACAAAAAAGGTCCATTCATCCTCCTTGTTGATACTGCCAGCGCTGGTTTGGTAGAGGATAATTCCAACCACACACACCCCGTCGGACCAGGTGTTCACTTTATGGGCATTAATACCCATGTGGGCGCAACCGCGGTCTTGTCTCCACAAATGCGCACTCTCGGGCCACTACTGGATGAGGATCCTTTTGCCCCCTTCAACCCCCAAACTGAACCGGAGAGCGATTATGAACAACGCCAAACGCGCCGGCGCGAAACCAATGGGCGCACACGAGATGGGATCGAGCTTTCTCCCACTCTGACGATCAACTTTGCCATCGATCCCCGAGTACCCCGCCAAGTGAAACGCCCTTTAAAGATCGGAAGGAATGCAGTCGTAGGACCAGGGTTAACCGAATACGGGTACTGCCCGGAATCGGTTACTGCCGCATTAGTCGACCGCTCGAGTAAGCACCCTGCTCCCGGTAGGCAGCCTCACTCAACCGAATGGCAATGGATCCCGGGCAGGTTGACCATTGATCTTTGGCGGGAATACATCGGCCGCTTTACCTTTACACAATTATTCCCTGATCAACCCGCAACGGATGGGTTGATCCAAACGATCTTGGGATACATGCGTGCCCGTCTGCAATCGCCCCACTTCCTGGCGATGGATCCATTGGGAAGGTTGGACCCCACATCCAGAGCCATTCCCAGCCGGGAATACGCTTTACTCCAATCGTACGGATTGCGTGTGAATTGGATATCCTTGGACTATTTGCATTTACCATCTGATGCAGAAAAGCTGTTGTTCCAAAAATGGCAGGCTGCCTGGCCACAACAAACCGAACAGATCCGTGCTTCCATCGAACGAGAATATTCGATTGCCGCTGAACAAGGTCATAATGATGCCCTGAGGTCATTTGCGATAAGTGTAACCCACCAACTCGGGAACATCGCCCCGGGATCCTCGTTATCCCCTGCGCAGGTTTTGAACTTCTTGGTCCGTGACACCTTGGACCACTACTCGCGTGATCCTGCCCTTCATCAAGCCAGTCAAACACAGATCCAGCAACTGCAAAAATTACTAAAGTGGGTCAACGAGCAGCCATGAACACATTTTGGAGCAATTTCCATTACGCAATTCTCCCTCGTTTGCTACGCCAGGTCTTGTTCTGGATCCTCTTCATTATTATTTGGATTCTTATCACAAACCACATCCATCCGTTTTCCGCCGAGGCTGCCGTAATGCGCACAGATGTTGTAGATAGCGGGGGTTCCTGGTTACTTCTCCCCATCTTACCTTTGTTCTTTCATTTAGATGTGCTCATCCGTCTGGTTTTGGTCATCCTTGCCAACCAGGCAGCTCTGGCTGCAGTCAGCCATTATTGCGCAGCGCTACATGCCCCCATGCCTGTCTCATCCGCCCGTCGTTTCCTCCGTTACTCCACCTTTTTAGGTAAGGGGCTGCCAACAATATCGATCAAGAATGGTGCTGTTGAAGGCCCTCCTCCGAACCGGCTTTTACAAACGGTCGGTGGACCGGGGTATGTGATGATCGACCCCAACAATGCAGCCCTTTTTGAAATGCCAAATGGTGACTTTAAAATCTATACATGCACAACCGGTTCCTGTCATAACC
>DATMYN010000448.1:0-6004 GCA_035560875.1 Longilinea sp.
TTTAAAGAGAAAGCGGCTTACCTCGACCAACGTTCTGCCCAAGGGCTGCGTACTTACCTCCGTCTGGCGCCATCACCCAAGGTGCAGGGAAAACTAGATCTGAGTGGAATAAACATTCATGACCTGGCAAGAGTGGCCTGGGAAATATTCATCGGTCAGGTTACCTCAGAGCCTTTGAGTAAAGTGGTTTCGATGCCGCGCATCACCATCCGGGATCGGATCCGCACTATTATGGATGTGATCCATGACAAAGGTTCCACTACTTTTAACCTTGTCCTGAACAATAATCGGTCAAGGGTCGAAATTGTGGTAACCTTTTTAGCCATGCTGGAGTTGATCAAGCGCCGTATTTTGGAAGCCCAACAAACCAGCATTTTTGGAGATATCACCTTGCAGCCGATCGGCGAACTGCTCGAAGGTCAGGACGTTGAGGTAGAGTTCACTGAGTGAGACAAACTTTATAAAAAGAGAGCAGCCGATCGACCAGCTGCTCTCTTTTTTATTTATCCTGCTTATTCGCTTTCTTCGGTATCAACCAGATCGACCGGCAAGCGTCCACTTAACCAGATGACCATCAGACTGATGTCGTCGTCACTGTTCGTCTCTTCTGGGTTATCTTCACGATAAGCTGCATGGATTACATCGAAGTCTTCGGACTTCCGCCAGCGGGTGAGGAACCCGGGAAGTTTTTCTCTTTCGGTTTCAATAGGCAACAATTTCCATCCCCGTTTTTCCAGAAGCGTGTAAACACGCTGTGCAAATTGAGGTTGTAAGGCTGCCCAAGCCGACAGAATTTGGGAGACAAACCCGGGGTGTTGCTCGAAAGCTTTTACGGACCCTTTCGCCCTTAACGGCGCGGGTGCCATGGCGGCATTTCTAAATCCCTGAACTTGCGCAAATCGGCGCACAGAGGCTTGAATTGCATTCTTCTTATCGGTGGGAAGTTCATCCAATTTGGAAAATACCCATTGCAAGACCTGTAATCGATATTCTGCCAACATCATATCGTTGATCGCATGGAAGGGAATAAACTTTACTTGTTCATCAGCCATGTTAATTTTCCTTCGTTACCTTTTCGCTCATTTCGTCCAATAAAGATACTTCATCTCCCGTCAACCGCCAACCCAAAGCACCGGCATTCATCTCCGCCTGTGTCAACGTTTTCGCACCGGGTATGGGAATGGTACCCTTGCAGATACACCAATTTAATGCCACCTGGGCTGCAGATTTTCCTCCGCGGGTTGAGCCGATCCGTTTTAATGATTCGATCAAAGGTTGGACCCTTTCAAGGACTTTAGCGTTATACCGGCTGCCGCGCAGCCCTTGAGGTGGGTTTTGGGGCGTATATTTTCCGGTTAACACCCCACTGGCTAGCGGAGAATAAGAGATCAAGGCCACACCTTGTTCATGGCATTTTTTCAACAAACCATTCTTTTCCACCCTGCGGTCCAATAAATGATATTCCACCTGGTTTGAAGCCAGCCGGATGCCTTCGCGCGCCAATGATTCGGTCGCACGCTGCATCTGTCCCAGATCATAATTTGATACGCCAACGGCATTGGTTAATCCGTTTTGAAATGCCTCGACCATGGCGTCCATCCAGGTTTCAATGGTTATGGGAGGCAGTGGTTGGTGCATTTGATAAAGGTCAACTTTGGCCACTCCCAACCGTGTTAAACTGGCTTTCAAAGCCCTGGTTAACGCACGGCGGTTTAATCTCCACGGAAACGGCATGAATTTTGTTGCAATGACAACGGGTTTGTTGGAATTGTGGATCAATCCGCCAACGATCTCCTCCGACCGGCCAAGTCCATACACCTCGGCTGTATCCAACAAACGGATACCGTTTTGTAAGCTGATGCTAAATGCCTGGGAGATATCTTCTTCCGTATAGCCCCGGCCAAACCCCCAATACATTCGGTCACCCCATGCCCAAGTCCCCAACCCCATCTCAATACCCGCAAAAATCGGGTGTAATTCGCTGTTCACGTTTTCCATTGTTACCTCCGGTCGGCTGATTACGTGGAAGATTTTTATTATACCCCCTGTAAGCCGCCATACCAGGCAAGATACAGCACTTAATATGCACATCGCCTAAAAGGGGAAATGTTATAATGAATGACTATAATTCTTTGCATATGGATGACTATGGAAGATGATGTAACCCCAATCCGCCAGCAATACCTTGAGATCAAGAAGCAGTACCCCGATGCGATCCTATTCTTTCGCCTGGGGGATTTTTACGAGACATTTGATCACGATGCTGAGATCACCAGCCGTGAATTGGATATTGTTCTTACATCAAGAAATGTCGCCAAAGGGATGCGCATCCCGATGGCCGGCATCCCCTATCATGCGGTCGAAAACTATCTCTCGCGATTGATCGATAAGGGATTCCACGTTGCCATTTGCGAACAAGTAGGAGACCAACCCTCAAAAGGTCTTTTCCCGCGTGAGGTTGTGCGGGTGGTAACACCGGGGACGGTTATAGAACCCAGCCTGCTGCAAGGGGATAAAAATAATTATTTAGCCTGTATCGCCGTGATCGAGGATCATGCTGGGATTGCTTATGTGGATATCACAACCGGTGAATTTGCAGCCACAGAATTCGAAGGTGAGGACATCCTCAACCAGGTCAGAGCGGAGATCAACCGCTTGAACCCGGCTGAAGTTGTTTTACCGGAAAGTTTGGATATTAGCAATCATCTATCCGGACATCTCACCCGCTGGCCTGATTGGCGGTTTGAACCCGGACGCTGCCAGATGGCATTGCAGCGGCACTTTAATGTCACTACATTAGATGGTTTCGGGTTCCGCAGCCTTACCCTTGCGATCCGGTCAGCGGGTGTCATCCTTCAATACCTGCAAGAGACCCAATCCAACTCACTGAAGCTGCTCACCCGTCTGCATACCTACCATGTAACCGATTTTATGACCCTGGATGCAGCCACACGCCGTAATTTGGAATTAACCGAGACCATCCGCGAAGGTTCCACACGCGGTTCGCTTTTAGGGGTGATCGACCATACCATTACTCCCATGGGGAAACGCCTTATCCGGCAATGGGTCTCCAAACCTCTTTTGGATATTCCCGCCATTCAAACCCGGCAGGATGCCGTTGCTTACTTCCTGGATAATGGTTTATTGCGCGCCGGCGTCTTGGCTGCCCTTCGCCCGCTGACGGACTTGGAGAGGTTAACCAATCGTGTGGTTGGTGGTCACGCCACCCCGCGCGATCTAGCAGCCATCCGGAATTTTCTACGTGATCTGCCGGCATTGGTGGAATCACTCTCAAGCCCTACCCCACCCATCCAAGCTATCGTGTCCCAAATCCACAACCTTGGTGAAACTTTAAGTCTATTGGAAGGCGCCATTCAAGAGGATCCACCCGCAACCCTGCAATCGTCCGGCATCATCTGTCCCGGCTATTCAAGCGAGTTGGATGCAGTCATCGACGCCTCCAAGCATGCCCGTGAATGGATCGCCAACCTGGAAAACGTTGAACGTGAGCGCACCGGCATAAAAACACTGAAGGTTGGATATAACAAAGTATTCGGGTACTACATTGAGGTAACCCACAGTAATACCATTAATGTCCCTTCCGATTACATCCGTAAACAAACTCTGGTCAATGCCGAGCGCTATATCACACCCGAGATGAAAGAATATGAAGCTTTGGTGTTGAATGCTGAGGAACGCATTCATGAGATCGAGATACGTCTGTTCCGGGAAGTCTGCACCCAAATAGCCATGACTGCCTCGGAAATGCTCGAGACAGCCCAAGCGGTGGCGCAATTGGATGTATTAGCCAGTTTTGCGGAAACTGCCGCACTTGGCAGTTACACACGCCCGCAATTGGTGGATGATTACACACTTTTGATCGAGGATGCCCGCCACCCGGTAGTGGAACATTCCTTGATGGGCGAACGTTTCGTTCCCAATGATTGCATCTTTGAAGAAGGGGAGATCATCCGAATCATTACCGGGCCAAATATGAGCGGTAAAAGCACCTTCTTACGCCAGGTAGCCTTGATCGCATTAATGGCTCAAATTGGCTGTTATGTCCCGGCAAAATCCGCTCGAATAGGGTTGGTTGACCGAATTTTTACCCGTATCGGCGCCCAAGACGAGATCCACGCTGGCCAATCGACCTTCATGGTGGAAATGACCGAAGCTGCCAACATTCTCAACCATGCCACTAACCGGAGTCTCTTGATCCTGGATGAGATCGGGCGCGGTACCAGTACCTACGATGGCGTTTCGATCGCCTGGGCAATTGTGGAGTATATCCACAACCATCCCGGCTTGCGCACCCGCACTTTATTTGCTACCCATTATCATGAACTGACCCAATTAAGCGATATCCTCCCTGGTGTTCGTAATTACAACGTGGCTGTGAGCGAAGCCGATAATAAAGTCGTCTTCTTACATAAAATTATTCCCGGCGGTGCGGACCGTTCCTACGGTATCCATGTTGGTCAAATGGCCGGCCTTCCGCAGCCGGTGATCCAGCGCGCCAACGAGATCATGCACCAACTAGAGGCTTCGGCAGGCAAGACAACGCGCACGGATGGGTTTGAGAACCAGCAAATGGCTCTCTTCCCCGAGACCAATCCACTGGTCGACGAGTTAAAAACCCTAGACCTCAATACCTTATCACCGATTGAGGCGCTGACAAAATTATATGAGTGGAGAAAACGCTTCGGCGGCGAATGATTTCCTAGGCAATCACCGGTGTTTTTGGTTGTAGAAAACGCCCGATAATAAAGATCACCAGACCGACCAAAAAAGCGGCCAAACCGGCTAATCCCGACCACATAACCAATTCATTCCCAATTTGCTGCATTACCGCGATCAGCATGGTGCCTAAGCCACCCGGTAATGTGCTCAAGGATACCGATAAGGAGAGGAGCAATAGCTGGTTTACGGCAATAAACAGGAAGCCCACTACCAGTAGCGCAGCAAGAGAGCTTACAATGATCGTCCCTCCTACCCACCGCATGGAGGTTCCAAAATGGGGTAATAATGCTAAGCCGGTGAGAAGAATCAGAACGAGAGCAATCCAGGGAAGAACCAATAAAATGGAACGCGCTGATCTAGCCGTTACCATCCATTGATTGAATAGCTGACCAATTGCCGGTGACCCTGTGGAAGGATCTTCAGCTGGGATCAAACTCCAAAGATCTACTCTATCCGGAAACGCATTCATAGTGCTGATCAATAGTGATTGCAGCAAAGGGGCTGTCAACGGGATAAGCACTTCGTTTGGCATACATAATGGTAATGTACCACCGCTACCATCATTGATTATCCCAGTAAGCGCCATAAGGTCTTCAACTGAACATTGCGGTAAAGATCGTAAAAGATCCTCTGCTATGGCTCTGCCTTCTACCCCTTGCATGCGCTGCTTAAGGGGTAGAAAATCGATCATCACCGTTGGTACATCCTGGTTATATTCCCAAAAAGATTCCATTTGCTGCATCGTACTGGATACTTGGGTTTCGATCCATTCTGGTGGGATAAGCGCTTCCATCATACGCCGGATATCGTCTTCAGTAAAAAATGGTAATACTTCACTGCCCACCGTCGTGTTTTCCGCCAACCCTGTGCCTTGGATCAACGACTGCGCAAGAATGACCGGAATCTGATCATATACCCCTTGCTGCTGTAGGGCATATTGATAGGTTTCCGCATGGAATAACGTCCTTGCTACCGGGTATAAGAAGATCGAAGGAGTAATCGCCAGTGTGGCTAAAAAAGCAAAGACAAATGCCAGTATTCGTTGACCTACCGGTATCGGATTGCGCGTATAAGAATACATCTTACCCTCCAGTCTCTATTTGAGCCACATTCCTGATAAAGGAGGCAGAGTTACATTTAAATCATTACCAGAAACAATAAATTCATCTCTGCCTAATAAATTATGGATGATCAATCCATCATGCCACCCCAACTCGCTCACAGATAATTTTATGGAAACCCGAGTTGATGTGGGGTTGATAAC